>JAADEA010000018.1 GCA_013153675.1 Campylobacterota bacterium | reverse complement strand
TAAAAATAGCAATAAAACTATCTATTTTAATTGAAGGAGAGTTAATTAGCAGACTCTTTTTTATTCTATTTAGCTCCTGCGTTTTTAAAGAGAATAGATAGCTAATTTTATCTATAAAATCTGAAGGAAGCTTCTCAATTAAAAAAGAAAAAGCTGATATTTTATATTCCATCTGCTCCCTAAAGGATAGTTTTAGTTTTAAAAATTCATTTTCAATTTTTGATACCTTTTTATAAGGAGATAAATTTATAATCATTTCATAATTTTGTAAAAATTCTCTCTCTTTTTGGGCTAAAATTGAATTTATTCTTTTATTTAAATTCTCTTTTAACTCATCTAAGCTAAAAAGTATCTCATTAATATCTGGAAAGATCATCTCAGCTGCCCCACTTGGTGTAGGTGCTCTTAAATCTGCTACAAAATCGCTTATTAAAATATCTATCTCATGTCCTATTGCACTTACAATTGGAGTTGAGGCATTATATATAGCATCAGCTACTATCTCCTCATTAAATGCCCATAAATCTTCTTGGCTCCCTCCTCCCCTTGTAACTAAGATAATATCACATCCTAAATTATCAGCAAATTTTATAGCATTTGCTATCTCATATTTTGCCGTTTCACCTTGGACCAATGTATCAACTACAATAATTTCAACTAATGACCATCTCTTTTTTGCTATTTTTAAAATATCTTGCAAAGCTGCAGAGTCTTTTGCTGTTACAACAGCCACTCTTTTAGGAAACTTTGGAAGTTTTTTCTTTTTAGATTCATCAAAATAGCCCTTTTCTTTCAGCTTCTTCTTAAGTTCCTCAAAAGCAATAGCTAAAATCCCTTTTCCAAAAGGCTCAATTTTAGATGCTATTAATTGATACTCACCTCTTGGAGAGTATAAAGAGATATTTCCACTTACAACAATATGATCACCCTCTTTTAATCTTATAGGAAGCTTTATAACATTACTTCTCCACATTACACACTTTAAAGAGGCATTTTCATCTTTAATAGTAAAATATAGATGCCCACTACTATGATATGTAATAGTTGAAATTTCTCCTTCTACCATAATATTTGTAAAAGTTGATTCTAATAGAGCTTTTAATTGGGCATTTAATTGAGAAACCTTTAATACTAAAGAGCTCATTTTATCCCTTTTGAACTATTAAGAGGGTAGATATACCAAGAGAAAAGCTCTTTACATATCTTCTTTTAAAACCAACGCTCTCTAACTCTTCTAAAAGTTTTTGAGTAGTTAAAAACTCTTCAATTGATGAAGGAAGATATTTATAAGCAGCATAATTTTTAGATACTAAACCACCAATAATAGGTAAAAGGTTTTTCATATACCAATCTCTAAATTTAATTAATATTCCCTCCTCTTCTTGAGGTTTAGTAAATTCTAAAATTACTAAAATTCCATCTTTTTTTAAAACTCTATAAAATTCTTTTATAGCCTCCATTCTATCCACTACATTTCTAATTCCATAAGATATAGAGATAATATCTGCACTCTTATCCTCTAAAGGCAGCTCTTGAGCTTTTCCCAAAATAAAATCAGCAAAATCTACCTTTTTTTTAGCAATTTCAAGCATTTTAGAAGAGGGATCGATTCCAATAAAACTATCTACACTTATTCCTTTTTGATCAGCAATCTTTTTCCAATATAAAAGCAAATCTCCTGTTCCTGTTGCCACATCAACAATTTTAGATACTCTATCTTTATTTAGATAAGAAAAAGCCTTTAGACACCCTTTTTTTCTCCACCTCTTATCAATACCAAAACTCAAAACTCTATTTGCCAAATCGTAAGTTTGGGCAATATCATCAAACATTGCCACAATTTTTTCTTGTTTTTTTATACTATCCAAGGAACCTACTCCATATCATTAGATCTCTCCCAATAGCTTGGGTATGTAAAAACTCTATTTTAGCATTAATATTATATGTAATTTGATTATTAGAGAGCTTAGGAGTATGATATGTTAAAAACCAATCTATTTTATCTCTTAGAGCTTTTAGCATCCCCTCTCCTCCCTCTACTAAAATAAATCCTTTTTTAATAGAGTCTAAGTTATCGATAACTTCTACTTCTCTATTTGGAATATTAAAAAGAGGAATACTCTTATCAAACTCTCTTTTTTTAGAAAAAATCTTTATATTTGGAGGAGGAGCCTCTATAAATCTACAATCAAGCTTTGGTCTATCAACTCTAACACTATTTCCACCTATTAATAAAAAATCACAAACCTCTCTTAATTTATGAACATGAATTAGTGACTCTTTTGAGCTTAAGTAACCACCTCCAATTTTTCCATTATGGGTTTGAGCCAACTTAAAAAGAAAAAAAGGTTTCTTTTGCCAAATAATAAATGGCTCAATTAGATCTTTTGCCTCCTTTTCCAATATACCACTTGTTACTTTTATAGATGCATTTTTTAATATGTTATCTCCTCCACTATGTTTATCTATTGGATCTTTAATGGCAAATATTACCTCTTTTGGCTCTATTTGACTCAAAAGAGAAGCACACGAAGGAGTAGCTCCCATATGAGCGCAGGGCTCTAATGTAATATAGATAGAAAAATTTCTAAATAGTCTCTTATCTATTGATAAAATAAAAGAGTGGGCTAAAGAGGCATCTTCTAAATAGGGATCAATATTAATATCTAACTTATTTTTTATAGCAACTAAAAGGGCTAATATCTCTGCATGAGGAAAGCCCCTTTTTTTATGAGCTTCAATAGATAATATTTTTCCATCTTCTACTACTACTGCCCCAACTGCTGGATTGGGATATGTTAAAAGCTGATATTCCCATGCTTTCTTGATGGCTAATTTCATAAAAAAAGTATGATTCAAAAAGTCTCCTTTTTCAAAAATTATACAAAATTTTCAATTTTTTCAAAAATACTCTTGACAAAAAAATTTTTTTTATATAAAATTTCTCCCGCAAACAAAGGAAAACTTCTTAGATTCCGGATTAGCTCAGCGGTAGAGTAGGCGGCTGTTAACCGCTTGGTCGCAGGTTCGAATCCTGCATCCGGAGCCACTTTATACTTCCAAGATATAAAAAATCCAGCTTACTAAAAACGTGTGAAAATGGATAAAATTATTAAAATTTAATAGAAACAAAAGAGCTACTTTTTATAGCCCCTTTGCTAAAGATATAAAATATTTTGCATTTTCTACTGGAATATCTGGTAAAATTCCATGTCCTAAATTAAAAATATGTCTTTTACCTTTCATCACCTCTTTTATACTCTCTACACCTTTTTTAATTTCATCTTTTGAATATAATCTAAATGGTTCTAAATTTCCTTGAAGCACATATTTATCTCCTAATTTCTCTTTTGCTACCTCTATTGGAGTAGCCCAATCTACACCAAATACATCAAAATTGCCATCTAAATAGTCTAAATAGCTTCCCACCCCTTTTGGAAATACTATAATAGGAATTTGTGGATATTTTTCTTTTAAATAAGATACTATATCTTGAATATATTTCCATCCAAAATTTAAATATTTTTCAAGTTCAAGGGCTGATGCCCAACTATCAAAAATTTGAATAGCATCTACTCCAGCAATAATTTGCTTCTCTAAATATAGCTTAACTCCTTCGCTTATCTTTTCTAAAAGATCATGCATAAATATAGAGTCTGTATAGATTTTTTTCTTTACTATTGGATATGTTTTACTTCCACTTCCTTCTACCATATATGTAGCCAAAGTCCAAGGAGCACCACTAAAGCCAATTAGAGCCTTATTTGATGGCAATTTCTCTTTAACTATCTTTATTGTCTCATATACATAATCTAATTTTTGGGCTGCTTCTTTTGGATCTTTTAATCTTTCTAAATCTCTATTTTCTCTAATTGGATCTAAAAAGAGAGGACCCTCTCCTTTTACAAATTTTAGATCCATTCCCATCTCAAGTGGCAATACTAAAATATCACTAAATAATATTGCAGCATCTACATCCAAAATATCAACTGGCTGCAATGTAACCTCTGCTGCCATTTGAGGATTTTTACATAAAGATAAAAAATCCCCTGCTTTGTTTCTAACTTCCATATACTCCTTTAAATATCTTCCAGCTTGTCTCATCATCCACACAGGAGTATATGGAGTCTCTTTACCAAAACAAGCATCTATAAAAATTTTACTCATGGGAATTACCACCTTTGTGCATAAAATAAAAAGCAAGAGCTAAAGCTAAAATAGAGCCAGCTAAGCTGAGCATATCATATCTATCATTCATATGAATTAAAAGAGCCCTTTTAAAAAAGCTCACAATTAACACCATAATAATTACTTTTGCAAGTTTATCTTTTAGCTCATCTAAAGAGTGAATCTCTAAAATCCTTGATGCAGCACTTCTTTGAGCTATATCAATTTTTGAGATAAATAACTCATAAAGTCCAAAGCTAAATATTAATAAGACAATAGCTATTAAGTAATGGTCAATTGATCCTATTAGCTTTGCTACTATAAGCTCTTCAATATTTTCAGCCTTATGTCCTAAAAAGTGATTTATTACCATATGAGCAATATGCCAAATATCAGCACTTGCAATAAAAAATAGAGATATAGAACCAATAAGACTAAAGATAACTGCTAAAAGAACAAAAAATCTTGTACTCCACAAAGCACTTTCAAATATAGTCTCTATCCATGAAGTATGAGCCTTATCCATCTCTAAATGCTCTTTTTCTGTATGAGTCTCTTTCATCTTATATATCCTCCATTTCTATCCATTTTTGAGCAATTCTTACTGCATTTGTAGCAGCTCCTACTCTTAATTGGTCAGCAACAACCCATATATGTAAAATATTAGGAGCAAATATATCTCTTCTAATTCTTCCTACATATGTTAAGTCCGTATCTGTGGCAACAATTGGCATAGGATATACTCCATGCTCCAAATCATCCATAACTTCCACATCTTCAAAATTATTTAAAGCTAATCTTACCTTATCTACATCTACCTCTATATCCTCATCAAAAGTAACAGTAACAGCCTCACTATGACTTCTTAAAACTGGAACTCTCACACAAGTAGCACTAACAGCAAAATTTGAATGCATTATCTTATTTGTCTCATTTACCATCTTCATCTCTTCTCTTGTATATCCATTTGGTTGAGGCTTATCAATTTGTGGAATTACGTTTAGAGCAATTTGATGTAAAAAGGCTTTGTGCTCACTCTCATCAAGCTTAAATGCAAAAAAATCTTTCATTTGCATCACAAGCTCTTCCATTCCACTTTTACCAGCACCACTTACTGCTTGGTAAGTGGCCACATCAACTCTTTTAATCTTTCCATTATATAAATCATAAAGAGGCTTTAGAGCTAAAACCATCTGAATAGTAGAACAATTTGGATTTGCAATAATACCCCTTTCTTTCCACATAGCAATATCCTCAGGATTTACCTCAGGAACAACTAAAGGAATATCTGGATCCATTCTAAAATGGCTTGTATTATCAATTACTACTGCTCCAGCTTCTACTGCAAAAGGAGCAAAGTGAGCTGAAATACTCCCTCCAGCACTAAAAAAGGCTATATCAATATCTCTTCCCTCAAAAACATCTTCTCTTAACTCTTCTATTTTATAGGTTTTACCCATAAACTCTATCTCTTTTCCAGCACTTCTGGCACTTGCAAGAGGTAAAACCTCATTTACAGGAAACTTTTGCTCTTCTAATACTCTAAAGATCTCCTCACCTACTGCCCCACTTGCACCAACAACTGCTATATTATATCTTCTACTCATCTATCAATCCTTCCTCTAAATTATTATCCTCTTTTGCTTTTGGACACTTAGCAATACTTACAACCTTATCATCACCTTCTACATTTACAATTTTAACACCGCTTGTATTTCTTCCCGCTTTTCTAATAGAGTGCATATCTGTTCTAATCATCTTTCCTGCACTCGTTAAACACATTAAATCTTTATCATCTAATACCCTAACTACCCCAACCACATCTCCCGTTTTTGGAGTAAGCTTCATAGCAATTACCCCTTTACCTGCACGAGATTGTTCTCTATATTCACTAATTTGGGTCCTTTTTCCAAGTCCTTTTTCACTTACAATTAATACCTCTTGATTCTCATCTGAAATTTTTGCAGCACCACATACATAATCCCCATCAAGCTTAAATTTAATCCCAGTAACTCCCCTACTAACTCTTCCAATCTCTCTAATATCATCAACTCTAAATCTAATACACATTCCCTTTTTAGTTACCATAAATAACCACTTATCTTTTGGAGTGATAATCTCTACATCTATAATTTCATCTCCCTCATCTAAATTAATTGCCCTAATACCACTACTTCTAATATTTGAATACTCACTTAAATTTGTTCTTTTAACAATTCCATTTTTTGTAAAAAATACAAGGCTCTTTTCTTCACTAAAATCATTTGTAGGAATAATTGCTTTTATCTTTTCTCCTGGTTGCAAATTAATTAAATTTACAACAGCTTTACCCTTTGCACTTCTGCTTCCCTCTGGAATTTTATATACCTTAAGCCAATATAGTTGCCCCTTATCTGTAATAATAAGCAAAGTATCATGAGTATTTGAGATAAAAAACTGCTCTATAAAATCATCTTCATATGTTGTTAGAGCGATCTTTCCTTTACCACCTCTTTTTTGTTTTTCATATAGTTTTAGAGGAACTCTTTTTATATATCCTCTATGAGTAATAGTAACAACCATAGCCTCATTTGGAATTAGATCTTCAATATCGATCTCTTCTAAATCATCCACTATCTCTGTTCTTCTACTATCACTAAAATTATCTTTTATCTCTAAAAGCTCTTTTTCAATTATCTCTTCAATCATCTTTTCAGATTTTAAAATAGATTCAAGATATTCAATCTTCTCTCTTAACTCATTTAATTCATTAACAATCTTTTCAATCTCAAGTCCAGTAAGTCTTCTTAATCTCATCTCTAAAATAGCTCTTGCTTGCACTTCACTAAGTTCAAATCTATCTTTTAGCTTCTCTCTTGCCTCCTCATCGCTATTACTTCCTCTAATAATTCTTATTACCTCATCAATATTATCTACTGCTATTTTAAGCCCCTCTAATATATGGGCTCTTGCTCTTGCCTTTTCAAGTTCATATATAGTTCTTCTAATAATTACACTTTTTCTATGGCGCAAAAATATATCTAAAAGCTCTTTTAAATTCATTACCTTTGGCTCTTTATTTACAATAGCAAGCATAATAATTCCAAAAGTAATTTGAAGCTGAGTCGATTTAAAAAGGTTATTTAATACAATCTCACTCATAGCATCTTTTTTTAGCTCAATTACAACCCTAATTCCCTCTCTATCACTCTCATCTCTAATTTCACTAATTCCATCAATTTGTTTATCTTTAACTAAATGGGCAATAGACTCTATCAATTTTGCTTTATTTACTTGATATGGAATCTCATCTATTACAATTGCCTCTTTATTTTTAAGTTGTTCAATATGAGTTTTAGCACGAACCTTAATTCTTCCCTTTCCACTTTTATAGGCATCAACAATTCCCTTTTTCCCAAAAATAATCCCACCTGTTGGAAAATCTGGTCCAGGAATTACTTGAATCAACTCTTCAATTGAGACATTAGGATTATGCAAATATAACAATAAAGCATCTATTAGCTCATCTAATCTATGAGGTGGAATATTTGTAGCCATTCCAACAGCAATTCCACTTGATCCATTTAATAGTAAATTTGGCACCCTACTTGGCAATACCTCTGGTTCAGTTAAACTATCATCATAGTTTGGTATAAAATCAACTGTATCTTTATCAATATCCCTTAATAGCTCTTCAGCAAGTTTTGTCATTCTTGCTTCTGTATATCTCATTGCAGCTGGACTATCCCCATCAATTGAACCAAAGTTTCCTTGTCCATCAATAAGGGGAATCCTCATAGAAAAATCTTGAGCCATTCTAACTAAAGCTTCATATACTGCACTATCTCCATGAGGATGGTATTTTCCTATAACATCACCAACAATTCTTGCACTCTTTTTATATGGTGCTCTATGAGTTAAACCAAGTTCATACATTGCATAAAGAATTCTTCTATGAACAGGTTTTAGACCATCTCTTGCATCAGGAAGAGCCCTTCCTATAATTACGCTCATTGAATAGTCTAAATAGCTTCCTTTTATAGACTCTTCTATATTAATCTCTTCAATATTACTATTTTCAAAAATATCGCTCATCTAACCCCTTTAGCTCTTTAAAAAAATTGAGATATTATATCCTAAGTGAGCTTTTTATTTAAGAGAGCTTTTATGTTAAAATGCGCCCTAAAAAAAGGATATTTCATAATGAGAAATTTTGAGGTAGATAGCTCTAATTTAGAGAGTTTTCTAAATAAATTAGAAAAACAAATAGATATAAATAAAAAAAAGATAAAAAGACTATCCAATTCTAATCAAACAAATTACAAAGATACACTAAAAAAACTTGAAGATTTAGATGAAGAGTTGGAGATTATCTTTACTCAACTCTCTCACTATAATAGTGTTAATAACTCAAAAAAGAGTAATGAAGTATATGAAAAAGCAATTGATTTTCTTACAAAATATCATAACTTTATTATTCAAAATGAGGCTCTATTTAATAAACTAAAAACAATAGTGCCAAATAATAAGTATGAATCAAGAGCCCTTGAGTTACAAAAGAGAGATTTTATATTAAATGGAGCAGAGCTTCCTAAAGATAAAAAAAGAGAGTTAGAAGAGATTGAAATAAGACTATCTCAATTGGCTAATACCTTTAACCAAAATCTATTAGAAGCAACCAATTCATATGAATTAATAATTGATAATGAAAAGGATTTAGAAGGATTGCCTAAAGATATAATCCAAAAAGCAAAAGAGATAAGAGATAATAAGATAGTATATAAATTTACCCTTCAAGCTCCAAGTTATTTAGCCTATATGAGCTATGGGAAAAATAGAAAAATAAGAGAAGAGTTATATAGAGCTTATAATACAAGAGCTCCTCAAAATCAAGAGGTAATTGATGAGATTTTAAGATTAAGAGAAAAAAAAGCAAAACTTCTTGGATTTGAAAATTATGCAGCCTACTCGCTTGCTACTAAAGATGCAAAAAGTCAAGAAGATGTTTTAAACTTTTTATATCTATTACTTAAAAAGGGCAAAAAATTTGCAAAACAAGAGATAGAAGAGTTAAAAGAGTTTGCAAAAAAAGAAGATAATATAGAACTTGAAAGTTATGATATTTTATATTACATCCAAAAATTAAAAGATAAAAAATTTAAATATGATGAAAATAGAGCAAAAGAGTATTTTGAACAAAATAGAGTATTAAAAGAGACTCTCAAATTTATAGGAGAGCTATTTAATATTGAATTTAGAGAGAATCTTGAGCTTAAAAGGTGGCACAAGAGCGTTAAAGTTTTTGATATATATTCAAATAATAAACTAAATGCAAGAATATATTTTGATTTAGAAGCAAGAGAGAATAAACAAAGTGGAGCATGGATGCATGATTGGGAGAGCTATTTTATCGATTCAAAAGATAATTTGCATCTCCCAAGCGCATTTGTAGTAGCAAACTTCTCACCAGCTACTAATGATATACCATCTCTTTTAAGACATGATGATATTGTAACACTATTTCATGAGTTAGGTCATGCCTTGCATCATCTATTAAGTAAAGTTCCTGTTAGATCTATTTCTGGTATTAACTCAGTAGCATGGGATGTGGTTGAATTTCCTTCTCAATTTTTAGAAAATTTTGCATATGAACCAAAGATATTAAAAAAATTTGCATATCACTATAAGACAAATCAGCCAATTGATGAAGATATTTTAGAGAAAATCAAATCAGCTAAAAACTTTATGGCAGGATATTATCTATTAAGACAATTAGAGTTTGCCTTATTTGACTTTTTATTACACCAAAAGCTATATCAAAAAGATGAGGTAAATAGACTTTTAAATTATATAAGAGAAGAGACCTCTTTAATTAAACCACCAAGTTATGTAAGATTTGAACACTCTTTTTCACATATTTTTGCAGGAGGCTATGCAGCTGGATATTATAGCTATAAATGGGCTGAAGTTTTAAGTGCTGATGCATTTTTTGAATGTTTAGATAATGGAGAATTTGACAAAGAAAAAGCAATTGGATATAAAGAGAATATATTATCAAAAGGAGCCTCTAAAGATATGAGAGAGTTATATTATGATTGGTTGCAAAAAGAGCCTAAAGTTGAATCTCTCTTAAGATTATACGATATGGGAGAGTAGAATGCAAAAAAAAGGATTGAAAGATTTTTTTATATTATCTTTTGCCACTATTGGACTTTTTCTATTACTATGGGTAGGTTACTTTACAAGTGAAACATATGATATGCAAAAAAATTATATAAATGCATCTATAATTTTTGCATCAGCACT
>JAADEA010000003.1 GCA_013153675.1 Campylobacterota bacterium | reverse complement strand
AAAAAAATAATTTTCTTATAGAGAAATTTTTTTATATTAATATTTTAATTTTAATGATTAAAGTTAGTAAAGCGCTAAAAATATATCAAGACAGAAGTCCATAAATTGGCTTTATTACAATATATAAATTTTTATTCTTTTTATAAGTATAAAATAAATTTATATAAATTATTACCTTTTTGTAGAAACCCTTTATAAAACTTAAAGATTTTAAGAATTAAGTAAGTATGATTATTTTATAATGCGAATATGGGAATTAACGCCAAATTAACACTTAATCTTAAAAAGGAGAAAAAAATGAAGATTGCAAAGGGCTTTAAAAGGCTATTAAGTGTTGCAGCGAGCCTCTCTCTGCTTTCTACCTTTGCTTTTGGTCAAAGCGAGTTAGAAAAAATTATGAAGGAAAGAGGTTTAACACAAGATGATATTTTAGCAGCAGCTAAAACATATATTCCCTCAGGTGGAAGGGATGAGTTTATTGTTTTTAGTTCTGGAGGACAATCTGGTCAGATAATGGTTTATGGTGTTCCATCAATGAGAATTTTAAAATTTATTGGTGTATTTACGCCAGAGCCATGGCAGGGATGGGGATATGATGATGATACTAAAAAGGTATTAAAACAGGGATATTGGTTTGGTAAAAAAATAACATGGGGAGATACGCACCATCCAGCTTTATCTGAAACAAATGGTAAATATGATGGTAAATGGCTTGTAATTAATGATAAGGCAAACCCAAGACTTGCGGTAATTGATCTTAAGGATTTTGTAACAAAACAAATTGTTGTAAACCCAGTATTTAAAAGTGATCATGGTGGAGCTTTCTTTACACCAAATAGTGAATATATTTTAGAAGCTTGTCAATATGCTGCTCCTTTTGATAGAAATTATCATCCGATGGAAGAGTATGCAGATGTTTATAGAGGAGGAGTTACAGTTTGGAAGTTTGATCATGAAAATGGAAAAATTATTCCAGAAGAGTCTTTTACTATTGAAATGCCTCCATATATGCAAGATTTGAGTGATGCTGGTAAAGAGATGAGCTATGGATGGGGATTTACAAATAGCTTTAATTCAGAGATGTATACAGGAGGTATTGAAAAAGGACTTCCACCATTTGAAGCTGGTATGAGTAGAAATGATACTGACTATTTACATGTTTATAACTGGAAGAAATTGGCTGAATTAGCAAAAGATCCTAAAAATGTAAAAATTATTAATGGGCATAAAGTAATTCCAATTGAGGTTGCTGTAAAAAATGATGCTCTTTTCTTAATTCCTGAGCCAAAATCACCACATGGAGTTGATGTTAGTCCAGATGGTAGATATATTGTAGTTTGTGGTAAGCTTGATACACATGCTACTGTATATGATTTTAAAAAGATTCAAGAACTTATAAAGAATAAAGATTTTGCAGGAAAAGATCCATATGGAATTCCAATTTTGGATATGAAAAAGGCTATGAATTGTCAAGCTGAGCTTGGACTTGGACCACTTCATAACCAATTTGGACCAAAATGGAAAACAGATGGAGAGATCTATACATCATTATATGTTGATAGCCAAGTTGTAAAATGGAACTATTTAACTTGTAAAGTAAAAGATAGAGTAAATGTAAACTATAATATCGGGCACCTTTGTGGAATGGAAGGTAAAACTGAAGATCCACAAGGAAAATATATTATTGCTCTAAATAAACTTGCAATTGATAGATTTAATCCAATTGGACCACTTCATCCACAAAACCACCAATTAATAGATATTAGTGGTAAAAAAATGAAACTTCTTTATGATATGCCTGTTCCTCTTGGTGAGCCACACCAAGCAGTAGCTATTAGAGCAAGTAAACTTCATCCAGAAGTTAGATATCCAATGGGAACAAACCCATTTACTGGAAAAATTCATAGAGGAAAAACTCTTGCAGGACAAGAAAAGATTGTTAGAAAAGGTAACCATGTATATGTATATGGTACTCTTGTAAGAAGCCATATCAATCCAGAGCATGTTACAGTAAATAAAGGAGATATTGTAACTTTCTATCTTACAAACTTAGAAAGAGCTGAAGATGAGACTCATGGATTTACAGTTGATTGGTACAATGTACATGCTTCTTTAGAGCCTGGAAAGACAGTAGCAGTTACATTTAAAGCAGATCAAGAAGGGGTATTCCCATATTACTGTACAGAGTTCTGTTCAGCACTTCACTTAGAGATGATGGGATATTTACTTGTTAAAGATCCTAATAAGAAATATACTCCAGTTAAGAAAATCAAACTTAAAAAGATGAGTAAAGAAGAATTAATGAAAGAGTATAAAAAGACGGTTGCTCTAAATGAGGCTACTAAAAAAGTTATTCAAAGTGTTGTTAAGTTCTTAAAAGAGAACCATTATGAAAAATATCCAGTTGTAAAACAACTTGTTGATGATGCAATGGATCAATTTAGTAAAGTTGCAGGAGAAGAGAAAAAAGCTGAAGAGGCACTCAAAAAAGGTGATATCAATACAGCTATTAACTTCCAATATCAAGCATGGCAATATCTTGTAAAAACAGCTGATGTTGGAATTAGAGCAAAAGATCTACTTGTGAAAAAACTTGCAACACCAATGAGTGAAGCAGCAAAAAGAGGAGAAGTTGCTTTTGCTGAGGGTGGATGTAATGGTTGTCACGTAATTGGAAAAGTAAGTTCTGGACCAGACTTAGTTGGAGTTCTAAAAAGACATGAGAATGGAGAAAAATGGGTATTTGATTTTATCAAAGATCCAGCAAGCAAATATAATGATCCATATGTAAAATCTATGATTGATTACTTTAATTTAAGAATGCCAAATCAACATATGAGTGATCAAGAGATTAAAGATATCATCGAATATCTAAAATGGATCGATGAGAATGCTAACCTCTTTTAATTAAAAGGGCTTTTGCCCTTTTAACCTTCTGATAAGATAGATCTATCTTTAATAATTTTTTCAAATTATAAGATAAAATAATAATAAAGATAGATTTATTTTATCATTTGATTAAAATCAATGATAAATTTAGTTAATGGTTGTATAATCAAATAATACCCCAACTTTTAAGGATGGAAAATGAAGAGTAGTTTAAAGTATAGGATCTTTGCAGGTGCTGCTTTTTTGATTTTATTAATTTGGTTTGTAATTCCAGCAGTATTAACACATAATGTGCCAGATTTGGCAAAAGAGAAAAAGAGTGATGTATTACCGCAAATTGCTTATAAAGTGTGGGATTTTTACCAAAAAGGAAGATATGTAAGTCCAAATACTCCAAAAGAGGCTTTAGATAAAGATGGTAATCCAATTTTAAAGAAGATGATTGAAGAGGATGCAGAAATTGGTGTAGCAAGTGCTCCTATTTGGTATGTGGCATTAGAGGCACCAAACTATCCAAAAGAGGCATTTCCAGAAGGAATTCCAGTATATTACCACTTTGATGGATTTAGTGGAGATGTACATGAGATGAATACTATTAACCACTTTATTGGAATGGATCCAATGGAAAGAGGTGCTCCATATTTAAGAGCAATTGCTCCATATGTACTTGTTTTACTAGCTTTAGCATATATTTTATTTATGCTATATAATTCAAAAATTTTAGATATTTTTATGTGGATAGCAGTAGCATTACCAGTAATATTTTTAGGATTTTATGCTTATTGGCTCTATTGGTTTGGACATCATATGCATCAGTGGGGGGCTTTTAAGATAAAACCTTTTATGCCAACAGTTTTTGGAGATGGTAAAGTTGCCCAATTTACAACCCATTCCTATCCAACTTTTGGCTTTTGGTTATTATTAGCTATTAGTATTTTAACTCTTCTTGCAATTATCTCTAAAAGAAAAGCACTAAAAGAGGGGAATAAGTAATGATACAAAGAACCCTCTTTTTTGTTTTTCTTTCAATATTATTGTTGGATGGAAAATCTATTTTGCAAGATGCAATAGATAAGGCAAAAGAGGGTTCTAAAATTGAGCTTCCAAAAGGGGTTTTTGTAGGAAATATTACTATTAATAAACCTTTAATGATAGTAGGAAAAGGAAAAGATACTATTATTAAAGGGGATGGTAATGGTACAGTTATAAAAATCAGAAGTTCTAATGTTATTTTAAGGAATTTAACAATTATAAATTCTGGAAAAGAGCATGAGAGAGTTGATGCGGGTATCTCCATAAAAAATTCAAATTTTTGTGAAGTTAGCCACTGCAATATAAAAGATTGCCTATTTGGAATAGATCTTCAAAATGTTCATAATTCAAAAATTATAGGTAACTTTATTACCTCTAAGCCATTTAGTCTTGGAATTAGAGGAGATGGAGTTAGATTATGGTATAGCAATGATAATATTTTAAAAAAAAATCATCTATATAAAAGTAGAGATTTTGTTATTTGGTATAGCCATGGAAATTTAATAGAAGAGAATATTGGAGAGTATGGAAGATATTCTTTACATTTTATGTATGCTGGAAAAAATATCGTAAGAAAAAATTTATATAAACACAATAGTGTAGGCATATTTTTTATGTATTCAAGGGATACTATTGCTACAAATAATACGGTAATTAGCTCTGTAGGAACAACTGGAATTGGAATTGGATTAAAAGATGCTTCTAATTTTACAATTAAAAATAATACAATTCTTTATTGTGCAAAAGGGATGTATATTGATAGATCTCCTTTTCAGCCAGATGAAAAGAACTATATTATAGGCAATAAAATTTTATACAATAGTATAGGTATGCATTTTCACTCTTTAAGTGTTAATAATGATATAGAGTATAATGTGTTTAAGGGCAATATTGAGAATGTTTTTGATGACTCTGGAAATGGTAGGATACACTCTATTAAAAATCACTGGAGTTATAACTATTGGGATGATTATCAGGGTTTTGATAAAGATGGAGATGGAATTGGGGATATTCCATATGAGTTAAAATATTATGCAGATAAAATCTGGCTTTTGAATCCTAATTTAAAATTTTTTTATGGATCAGCAGTAATTTCTATTTTGAATTTTTTAGCAAAATTGGCTCCATTTTCAGAACCTATTAAATTGGTTAGGGATGAGAAGCCTCTAATAAGAGTAAAGGGGATAGAATGAGTAAAGAGCACTTAACTAAAGAAGAGAAAAAAAGAAGGGATTTTTTAAAAAGTATAGCTGGGCTTGGAGTTTTGGCAATAGCTGCAGGCGCTGGTATATATGGGGCGAAATACCTTCATAAAGATGAACTAAGATTAAGACCTCCTGGAGCAGTAGAGGAGGATAGATTTTTAGCTTTATGTATAAAGTGTGGTCAATGTTTGCAAGTATGTCCATATGATTCTATTTTATTAGAAAATATTGATGGATTAAGTGGAGTAGGTACCGCATATATTGATCCTTTTCAAAGAGGCTGTTATCTTTGTAAAGCTTTTCCTTGTATCTTAGCATGCCCAAGTGGTGCGTTAGATCATGAAAAGGATGATATTAAATATGTTCATATGGGAATGGCTGTTATTGTAAATGAAAATGCATGTTTAGCACTTCATAATAAAAAAGTACCTGATGAAGCAATAGATAGAATATATGATCATACTAAAGTATTAACAAAAGAAGAGAGAGAAAAAAGAAAGATTGAGGATATTCCAAATCCAAGTGAAAAAAGAGAACTTCAAGTAGAACTATTAAAGAAATTGGAAAAATTTAGAGGGCAAAAATGTACAATTTGTGCTGATATGTGTCCTTATCCAGAGCCATCTTTAGCAATTGGAATGGTGGCTAAAAATGGTGGTTATATTCCTGAAATTAGAGAGAAATGTGTAGGATGTGGAGCTTGTGTAGAGCTTTGTCCAACACAAGTATTAAATATAGTTCCTCGTGCTACATATGAGGAGATTTATGGTAAAAAGGGTTAATATGAAAAAGAAGATTGCAATATTTTTGTCAATTTTTTTAATCTTGACAGCTTGTAAAGATAAAAGTCAAGAAGAGAAAAAAGAGACAAGTAGTGTGGTAAACTCTACTGAAGGAATTAAAATTACAGAAAATGTGGTAAAAGAGAAGAAATTAAAGGAGAAAAAAGCTCAAGATAAGGGCAAATTTTACTACTCTTATAATGAAAAAGAGGAAAATAGCAATAATCAAACACAAAGAACCTATACTCCAGTAGAGGCATATAGCAGAATAAGAAGTCCATATGAGAAAGTAGAGATAGAGCTTTTAGCAAAAAAGCTTAGTAAAAACTTTTTAGTTCATTGCTCAGCTTGCCATGATGACTATGCAAATGGGATTATTGGACCATCTTTATTAGATAAGGATGAAGAGTTTATCTATAATAGATTGATTACTTATAAAGATAAAAAGAAAGCTAATGTACTAATGAAAGATTTAGTTAGTAAACTTAGTAAAGATGAGTTAAGAGCATTGGCAAAAGAGATAGCTACTTTTAATAAAAAAATTAGAGAATTAAGAGCTAAATATAATAAAAGGATGTAGAGATGATTAGACATATTATCGCGACAATTGCAGTAATTTTAAGCGCGGCTGCTATTTGGTATATGGCAAAGCTTGATATTGAGGCTAATAAACTGGCTAAGATTCATGAGATTATAGAAAAATCTAAAATGGAGGTACCTGTTAAAAAGAGCAGTAATGTGGCGCAAGCAGCATCAGCACCTCAACAATCTCAAGATCAAGAGAGTGAAGCAGAGAAGAAACTTAAAATGTTAAAGAAAAAAGCAGGTACTCTATCTGCATTTAAAGTATCTCCTCTATATAGAAGAAATTGTTCATCTTGTCATGGTGTAAATGGAATGGGAGTTGTAGGACCAAAACTTATTGGAAAGAGTAAAGAGGAGATTTTACAAGCTCTAAAAGATTTTAAGAGTGGAAAGAGAAAAAATTATGTAATGTATGGACTTCTTTCAAATATGAAAGATGAAGATTTAGAAAAATTGGCAGAAGAGATCTCTACTTTTGAAGCAAAATTAAAGGGAGCCCAAAAGTAGCCATTTGAATATTAAAGGAGTATATAATGGATAGATATTCTTGGAGTGTAAGAGAGTTAGTAAATGCCCCTTTGCTTTCTACCCTTTATTACAGAAATAGAGAGGGGAAAATTAGACCTACATGGAGATTTTGGAGGTGGCTCTCTATTATTTTGATAAATTTAGCCTTTTTTCTATCTTATCATATTGATATACAGTTTTTAGAGGGAACATTAACTGGTTCAAGGCTCCTTGGATTTCATTTAATAGATCCATTTGCCGCTCTTGAGATCTTTGCTGCTGAGCAGCATATCCATACAAATATTATAATTGGTACTTTAACAATTTTAGTATTTTATTTTTTTGTTGGGGGAAAAGCTTTTTGTGGTTGGGTTTGTCCTTATGGACTTTTGAGTGAGATAGGTGAATATTTTCATCAAAAGTTAATAAATAAAAAAATTATTAAAGAGAGAAAGTTTAATCCAAGAGTTAGATATATCTTTTGGGTAATTTTTTTAGCAGCAGCTGCTATTGATGGATATTTAGTATTTGAAATGATAAACCCAGTAGGAATTTTGAGCCGTTTTATAGTATATGGTTTTAGTTTAGCAATTATTTGGGTTATTGTAATTTTATTAATTGAGATTTTCTTTTCAAGAAGGGCATGGTGCAAATATGTATGTCCAATAGGAACTACCTATAGCTTTTTAGGCTGGATTAGTCCTATGAAAGTACAGTGGGATATGAATAAATGTGATCACTGTATGGCTTGTTTTGCAGTATGTCCAGAAGAGCATGTATTAGAGTTTGCAAAGCCAAAATATGATGAAGAGAGAAAGAAAAAAGGGATTACAAAAGAGTTTGTAAAAGATGGTGATTGTATAATGTGTGCAAGATGTTTTGATGTATGTCATGAAGATGCCTATAATTTTGAGTTTAGATTGAAGGATCTTATTTGATAGAGGTTAAAGAGGCAGTTAAGAGCTTTATGGGAAGTAGGGTATTAGATGGAGTTAGTTTAACTATTAATGAGGGCGATAGAATTGCCATGATGGGACCAAATGGAGCAGGAAAGACTACTTTAGTAAGAACAATTTTAGGTTTTTATAAACTTGATAAAGGTAGTGTTAAAGTTTATGGTTATGATCCAAGAAAAAAGAGAGAAGAGGTTTTAAAAAAGATAAGTTTTATTCCTCAAACTCCTCCTCCTATAAAGCTCTCATTAGAAGAGTTATCTTTATATGTATCAAAAAGCTCTAATATTTCAGTTGATAATATTGAAAAAGAGAGTGAAAGAATAGAATTTGATTTTAAGAAAAATATTAAAAAGCCATTTTTTAAATTATCTGGAGGAATGAAACAAAAATTTTTAATTGCTATTGCATTGGCTAAAAAGAGTAATATATATATTTTTGATGAGCCAACTGCTAATTTGGATCCAAAAGCAAGGGAGCTTTTTTATAATCTTTTAAAAGAGATTCCACCAAATTCATCTACTATCTATATTACCCATAGATTAGAAGAGTTAAAAGATTTAGTTAATAGAAAGATCTATATGGAGCTTGGAAAAGTAGTAGAAGATGAGAAGATATAAGATACTTTTTTTAATCTTTTTAACTCTTTTTTCCTTTAGTGGATGCGAAAAGAAAGATTATACAAAAGAGCCAGCTAAAATGCACTGGGATAGAGATATGTGTGAGCGGTGCAAAATGGCTATTAGTGAGAGAAAGTTTGCAGTTGAGGCTATTGATGAAAAAGGTAAAGTATATAAATTTGATGATATAGGATGCCTTATTTTATGGCAAGCAAAAGAGAGACCAGATGTTAAATTTAAAAAGATTTGGATTACAGATGCTAAAAGTGGAGAGTGGATTGATGCAAGAAAGGCTCTTTATACAACTGATTCAATTACTCCCATGGGGTATGGATTTGGAGCACATAAGAGGGGAAGTGAGCCTAAAAATAAAGA
The DNA here is from genome assembly GCA_013153675.1 of Campylobacterota bacterium. The sequence continues at coordinate 1,558 of JAADEA010000003.1, read as the reverse complement.
GGTAATAGATTATAATGAAGTTAAAAAAAGAGTTTTAAAGATAGGAAGGTGATGAAAAATCTTTTATTAGTAGCAAAACTTGATATTAATGAATCGATGAGGAGTAAATGGTTTTTTGTCTATTTATTAATTTTTGGTGGATTAATGGCACTATTTTTTATTACAGGAATTACCGATAGTGTTGTAATGGGATTTACTGGTTTAAGTAGATTGCTTTTAATATATATGCAAGTTACTATTGTAATACTGCCTATTTTTATCTTAATTACAACAGTGAAGTCAATAGCAGGAGATAGAGAGAGTGCTATTTTAGAGTATATGCTCTCTTTTCCTATATCTCTTAGAGATTATTATTGGGGAAAGATGCTTGGGAGGTTTGTAATTGTATTTATTCCAGTAATTTTGGCTCTATTTTTAGGGATGGTATGGGGACTTTTTAAAGGAGGTGAGATTCCTTGGAAGGTTCTTTTTTTATATAGTGGATTAATTTTTGCTCTTTGTGGAGTCTTTTTAGGAATAGCATTTTTTATATCTACTTTAGTCAAATCTCATGATGTTGCTTTGGGTGCTTCATTTATTGTATGGATTTTGCTTTTAGCTTTTTTAGATATTGCTTTAATTGGACTTATGCTTCAAAATAGATTTAATGATGAATTTATTATTACTTTGGCTCTTTTAAATCCAATGGAGGTATTTAGAGTAGGGGCTATATCTTTGTTTGATCCTGAGCTTAGTGTAATGGGACCTGTTGCTTATTTTATTTTAGATACTTTTGGTAAGACTCTATTTATTATATATTCTCTTTTATACCCAATTATTTTGGGGATTTTGTTTGCATATTTAGGATATTTTTTCTTTAAAAAGAGAGATTTATTATAAAAGGAGAAGAGATGTTAAAAAAGATATTGATATTTTTAATGGGAATTACTCTTTTAAGTGGAGCTAATGATCTAAATGAGAGTAAATTTAAGAGTAAAATTGATCTATCAAAAAAGTTGGATCCTGTATATAGAATTGATGTGACTAAAAATCCTCGATTTAATGCATTTATAGAATTAGCTGATGGAACAAAAATTACTTTTTGTTGTCCAAAAGCCATGTTTGATCTATATTTAAGACCATATATGTATAGAGAGTTTAAAATAAAAAAGGAGTCAGATTTTAAAAAGTTATATGTAACTGACTATTTAACAGGTAAAAAAATAGATGCCAAAAAAGCTCTATATATATTTGGTAGTAAACTTGTTGGACCTAAAGGAGATGATCTAATCCCTGTTAAAGATGAGACTACATCTCAACTATTTAGATTAAAGTATGGAGGAAGTAGAGTTTTGACTTTTGGAGAGGTGGTAAAGAAAGGAATGGGATTAATTAAATATTTAGATATGCCTTAGGAGAGGGAATGAAAAAAAGGGCTATTGTTTTACAATTACAAAATGTAGTTCCATATGATAGAAATTTAAAAAAAATCTTAAAATATATTAAAGAGGCTCCATCCTCTTCAATTATTGTAGCTCCTGAGGTTTCTTTAACTGATTATGATTATGCAAATTTAAAA
>JAADEA010000063.1 GCA_013153675.1 Campylobacterota bacterium | reverse complement strand
TCAAATTTTAAAAGTTTTATTAAAGATAAAAGAGACAAAAGAGAGTTGTCAAGAGGAGATAAAAGAGTTTGATTATCTCTTAACTAAATTAAATTGGATTAAAGCAGAGGCGATAAGATGTCAAGAAGAGCTATTAAAAGAGATAAAAGAAAAAGAGTAAAAATTAAAAAGAGGCACTTTATAGCTTTAAGTATTGTATATTATTTAGTCTTTTTATCCTCTTTTTTATTAATAGATTATTATGCTAATGGTATTTTAGGAGCAAAAGTTGATTTTGGTTTGCCAATTATTTTAGGAATAATAGCAGCCTATTTTCATGCAAAAGCAAGGGCAAAAACCCAAGCTGATGTGGTAGCAAAAGAGATAGAAGAGATTATAGATTAATATAAAAGCCCAACTTTATCTCTAATAATTTCCATTTTTTTAGAGGCAATTGCTCTTGCTTTTGAGGCTCCCTCTTCTAAAATATCATATACCTCTTTTGGATGGTTTAGGTAATACTCTCTCTTTTCTCTTGCCTCTTTAAAGTAGTTCCAAATTAACTCTTTTAGTTCTTTTTTAAAGTGACCATATCCATATTTTCCGCTTTTATATCTATTTGCCAGCTCTTTTTGTTCTTCTTTATCCAAAAATAGGGCTGCTATTTTAAAGACATTACAATTTTGAGGATCAAGAGGTTCTCCAAGTGGAGTAGAGTCTGTTACAATTTTATTACATCTTTTTTGAAGGGCTTTTTCTTCCATAAAGATCTCAATTGTATTATTATAACTTTTACTCATCTTTGCCCCATCAATTCCAGGTACTGTTGCTACATCCTCATCAATAAGGGCTTTAGGAATAGTTAAAATATCTCCATGTTCATTATTAAATTTAATAGCAATATCTCTTGTCATTTCAAGATGTTGAATTTGATCCTTTCCAACTGGTACAACCTCAGCATCATAGAGCAAAATATCTGCTGCCATTAATACAGGATAGCTAAATAGGGCATGTGAAGGAGATATACCTTTTGCTACTTTATCTTTATAACTATGGGCTCTCTCAAGCATTCCCATTGGAGTATATTTTGATAAGATCCAATATAGCTCTAATACCTCTTTTACTTGACTTTGTACCCAAAAAGTGCTCTTTTTAGGATCAATTCCTAAAGATAGGAAATCTACTGCTACTAAGAAGGTATTTTCTTTTAATTCATCTAAATTTGCATTTCCACTAAGTGCATGATAGTTTGCTATAAAAGCAAAAAGCTCTCCTTCTTCTTGTAATTTTATCATCTGTTTAATAGCACCAAAGTAGTTTCCTAAATGAAGCTTTCCAGATGGCTGAATCCCAGATAATACTCTCATCTTTTTCCTCTTTTTTTTCTGGGATTATATCAAAAAAGTTATTTTGCCTCTTTTTCTTTTTTTCCTTTTGCCTCAATTATTAAAGGTGTTCCTTCAAAATCTATTCTTTCTCTTAGAAAATTTGCTAAATATCTTTTATAGCTAAAGTGCAATAGATGAGGCTTATTTGAAATAAGAGCAATTTTAGGTGGTTTTATATCATATTGAACTGCATATTTTATATTAACTACCTGTCCATGATGAGATGGAATTTGATGCTTTCTTTGAGCCTCTTTTATTAGTTGATTAAGAGTTGAAGTAGGAATTCTTTTTTTATAGTTATTAAATACCTTAATTATCATATCTAATATTTTATGAACTCTTTTGCCACTTTTTGCTGAGATAGTAATAATTGGAGCAAAATGTAAAAATTTTAATTTATCTCTTACATTCTCTATTGCATCTTTAAATTCAATCTCACCTCTAATATCCCATTTATTTAAAACAATAATTGCTCCTAATTGATACTCATCTATTAATCCAGCTATCTTTTCATCTAACTCAGTTACTCCTTTTGTAGCATCAATAACCAAAAGAGCAATATCTGCACTTTGGAGCATCTTTTGAGTTCTATTTAGAGCATACTTTTCAAGACCTTCTATTTTTCCTTTTCTTCTAATTCCTGCAGTATCTACAAAGGTAATATTATAATCTTTATAGATAATCTCTTCATCTACAGGATCAATTGTTGTGCCAGCTATATCACTAACAATTGATCTTTCATCTTTTACAAGAGCATTTAATAAAGAGCTCTTTCCACTATTTACTTTGCCAATAATTGCTACTTTAATATCTTTATCTTCTACTTCATCTTTACTATTTTCTTCATCTTTTTCTTCAAAGAGAAATTCTAAAGGAATATCTTCATCTTGAGTTAAATTTAGACTCTCTTTTGGAGGAATATGTCTCTTTAGCCACTCTAATAGGGCATTTACTCCTCTATTGTGGCTAACAGATATAGGAAATATATCTTTTGTTCCAAACTCCATAAATTCCCAAAAGATATTATCTTTTTCTTTATCATTATCAATTTTATTTACAACTAAAGCAATTGGTTTATTTAGAGCTTGCAGTTCCCAAAAAATTTCTTTATCTTCATCTTGTGGTAATTTTTTTCCATCGCTCATATATATAATAATATCTGCATCTTTTGCAATTTTAAGAGATTTCTCTTTTATCTTTTCATATAGCTCATTTCCCTTATCTAAACCTCCTGTATCAATTAGCTCAAACTCTCTATCTTCTAAAAGATCTTCTACTACTCTTTTTTTTATATCTCTTGTGGTTCCGCTAATATCAGATGTAATTGCCTCTCTTTTTTTTATGAGCCTATTAAAAAGGGAACTTTTTCCAACATTTGGACGTCCTAATATGGCTACTTTTTTCATATTATTCCTTATTTAGTAGATCTTGTGGTAGTTTTTCTACATATATAGATTGGGAAGGAAACGCAAAATCACTACCATTTTTTTGGATTATTTCAATAATTTTTAAATTTATATCCTCTCTTATTTTTAAATACTCATCCCAATTTGCAGTATTGGTAAAAGTATATACAAAAATACCAAGATCACTTGCGTTAAAATCTCTAAAATAGACTAAAAGGGGCTCTTTTTTTGCAATTCCTGGATGGTTTAATAACATCTTTTTAATATCTTTAACTATTTTTCTTAATTGCTCTATGGTAGTATCATATGTTACTCCTATAAACATCTTAATTCTTCTTACATCTCTTCTTGAGAAATTTTCTATTTTACTATTTGCTACTATGGAGTTTGGAATTACAATAATAGATTTTTCAAATGTTCTAATTTTTGTTGTTCTCATTCCAATATCTTCAACAATTCCTTCTATATCATCAATTCTAATCCATTCACCAATTTTAATAGAGCCATCAAGCAAAATAGCAATTGAACCAAATAAATTAGCTGCTGCATCTTTAGCAGCAAGAGCAAATGCTAATCCACCAAGTCCTAACGAGGCTACAAAAGCTGTAATATTTACTCCAAAATTGTTTAAGATAGTTAAAATTGCAAGTGCTACAATTAATATTTTTAAAAATTTAGAGATAAAAAAGGATAACTCTTTTGATATTCTTCTATCACTTTTATCTATTGCTTTAGAAAAGTGCTCTATTGTTGGTGGGACTAAACGGTATAAAAACCAATAAAATAGCAAAATATATAGACTCTCTAAAATCTTATTTAAAAAGTCAAAATTGATTAGAGCAAGCTTTAAAGAGATAGTAAATCCTATTAATACAATTAATGCTTCAAGCGGCTTTTTTAGCGCCTCTATAATTAGATCATCTACTTTAGTAGAGGTTTTTTGGGTAAAAAATTTGATTTTGTTAGTTAAAAATCTTGCAAATGCCTTTTTAAATAGAAGAGTAAAAATAAAAATAATTAAGGAGCCTAAAATATTTCCAATTGGAATACCAAATATTGGGTAACTAAAGAAGCTTCCCCATTTACTGGTATAAAGATAATTTATCCACTCTTGAATCGTATTTGTTAATTCTTGGTTTGTCTGATCTATTATTTTAGTTGGTATTTGAGATATATTATTCTCTTTCATAGCTTTTTACTTTAAATCCACAAATTAGAAGTATAATTAATGGTGTAATTGTATCTAAAATTAGAAAAATTAAGGATCAAAAGATGAGAAGGGTACTATTTATTTTGTTGGCTCTTTTTTCTCTATTAGGAGCAAAAACTCTAAGGTATGAAGTTAGACTCTCTTTTTTTGGTGTAATTGCAGCAGTAGATATTGACTATTTTAATGATGGTAAAAGATATTTAATAAAAGGAGCAAGTGCTACTTATGGAACTGCTAAAAAGTTATCTAAAAATAGAAGAGAGTTTTACTATTCAAAAGGTTTTGTTAAAAATGGTTTTTACTATACTACCTTTTCTAAATGGGAGGCTATTTCTACTAATAAAAAGGAATTTAGGGAGTATAAATTTAACTATAAAAGAAAAAAGATAGAGCTTATTAAGAAAAAATGGGTTGATGGAAAGTTAAAAGAGAATATAAAGAGATATTTAAAGTTTTTTACTAAAAATGATTTAGTCGCTTTATATCATAATATTGTAAGATCTCTTTATAGAACAAAAAAGGCTGGAATGTATAGATTTAAAGCAGCAGGAGTAGAGAAGTATGGTGGAGATGTCTTTGTATATGTTCCCCCTAAAAGAATTCAGGAGGAAGAGGCTGAAGATATGGATGCTAAAGGGTGTTGGATTATGCATATAATTACAAGAAAAAAGATCTTAAAGAGTAAAAGAGGCGAACTTGTATTTGCGATAGATAAAGATGGAATAGCTAAGAGTGTTAGACTTTTAGATGTTCCATGGGTTGGCTCTTTGACTGCAAAAAGAGTGCGCTAATATAAATAGGTGCTACTTTTTGATATAATCTCCCAAATTTATAGTGGGAGATTATATGATATTAATTGCTGGACCTTGTGTAATTGAGAGTAGAGATATTTTATTTAAAATTGCAAAAGAACTAAAGCCCTTATCTGAAAAAGAGGGGATAGATTTCTATTTTAAAGCAAGTTTTGATAAAGCAAATAGAACCTCTTTAGAGAGTTTTAGAGGACCTGGTTTAAAAGAGGGATTAAAACTCTTAGGAGAGATTAAAGAGAACTTTAACTATAAAATTCTTACTGATATTCATGAATCTCATCAAGCTCAAGAGGTGGCAAAAGTAGCTGATGTTATTCAAATTCCAGCTTTTTTATCAAGACAGACAGATCTTTTAGTTGCAGCTGCAAAGACCAATAGAATAGTAAATATTAAAAAAGCTCAATTTATGGCTCCTGAAACAATTAAATACTCTATTTTAAAAGTATTAAAGACAAGAGGATTTAATGAGGTATCTTATGAGATATCAAAAGAGGCTAAAGTGTGGGTTACAGAAAGAGGGAGTGTATTTGGATATGGGAACTTGGTAGTAGATATGAGAAGTTTGGTTATAATGAGAAAATTTGCTCCCGTTATTTTTGATGCTACCCATTCAGTACAGATGCCATCTGCTGATAATGGAGTTAGTGGGGGAGATAGTAGTTTTGTTGCTCCTTTGGCTAAAGCAGCAGCGGCAGTTGGAGTTGATGGTTTCTTCTTTGAGACACATATTGATCCATCTATTGCACTTAGCGATGGTAAAAATATGATAAAGATAGATGAGTTAAAAGAGTTAGTAGATACAATTGAGAAGATAAGGAGTGTTATATGAATATAATTGAGGGAAAATTATCAATAGATAGTTCAAAACGTGTGGCAATTATCTCTGCAAGATTTAATCATTTTATTACAGATAGATTGGTAGAGGGGGCAAGAGATGCCTATTTGCGCCATGGGGGAGATGATAAAAATTTAGATCTTATTTTGGTGCCTGGAGCTTTTGAGATACCTTTTGCTTTAGAGAGAGTTATTAAGAGTGATAAATATGATGGGATTTGTTGTCTTGGTGCAGTAATTAGAGGAGCTACTCCCCATTTTGATTATGTATCAGCTGAAGCTACAAAAGGGATTGCAAATGTTACATTAAAATATTCTAAGCCTGTCTCTTTTGGAGTATTAACAGTAGATAATATAGAGCAGGCAATAGAAAGGGCAGGTACAAAAGCTGGCAATAAAGGTGCTGAGGCTATGATGAGTTTAATTGAACTTATAAATTTATATGAAAAGATCTAAAAATGGCTACAAGACATCATGCAAGAGCAGCTGTAATTGGGCTTTTGTATGCCTATGATTTAGGAAATAAAGAGATAGAAAAGTTTAGCGATGAGATATTAGATGAGAGAAAAATTAGAAATAAACAAAGAGAATTTTCTTATCGTCTATTTAGGGGAACAATAAAAAATTTAAAAGAGATTGATGAACTTATAAAATCTCATTTAGACTCTTGGAAGTTTGATGAGCTTGGAAAGATTGAAAAGGCAATATTGCGTCTTGGAACTTATGAGATGTTAAAAGAGGATATAGATGAGGCAATTGTTATTAATGAGGCAATTGAGCTTGCAAAAGAGCTTGCAGATGATGATGCCCCAAAATTTATTAATGGTGTTTTAGATGCTATTAAAAAGGATTTAAAAGGGGATAAAAAGGAAAAGAATGAATCAAAAGAGGATGAGTGATAAGGAAGCTCTTGATTTAATTAAGAATGCTCCTCTAAAGGAGCTTGGAGCAATGGCATTAGCTAAAAAGAGGGAGCTTCATCCAAAAAAGATTACTACTTTTATTGTAGATAGAAATATAAATTATACAAATATATGTTGGGTTGGATGTAAATTTTGTGCATTTTATAAAAGAGTGGGGGAAGATGGAGGATATATTCTATCTTTTGATGAGATAGATAAAAAGATTGAAGAGCTTTTAGAAATTGGCGGAACTCAAATTCTATTTCAAGGAGGAGTCCATCCAAAATTATCAATTGAGTGGTATGAAGATTTAGTAGAACATATTCATAAAAAATATCCTCAAATTACAATTCATGGCTTCTCAGCTGTGGAGATTGATTATATTGCAAGATACTCTAATATCTCTATAAGAGAGGTTTTAAAAAGATTAAAAGATAAAGGATTATTTTCTATTCCAGGTGCTGGGGCAGAAATTTTAAGTGATAGAGTAAGAGATATTATATCTCCTAATAAACTCTCATCTAATAGATGGCTTGAAATTCATAAAGAGGCACATAATCTTGGAATTAAAAGTACTGCTACAATGATGTTTGGAACAGTAGAGAGTGATGAAGAGATAATTGAACATTTAAGAAAAATTAGAGAACTACAAGATGAAACAGGTGGTTTTAGGGCTTTTATTATGTGGTCTTTTCAGAGTAAAAATACTCAATTAATTAAGGAACATCCAGAGATTACTAAACAAAGTTCAAATAGATACTTAAGACTTTTAGCAGTAAGTAGACTCTATTTGGATAATTTTAAAAATATCCAAAGTTCATGGGTTACTCAAGGGAGCTATATTGGTCAAATGGCGCTTTTATGGGGAGCAAACGATCTTGGATCTACTATGATGGAGGAGAATGTAGTAGCAGCAGCGGGAGCTAAAAATAGAATGAATCAAGAAGAGATGATTAAATTAATTAAAGATATTGGAGAAATTCCTGCAAAAAGGGATACAGCTTATAATATTTTAGAACTCTATTAAGGAGAGATGGTGAAGAGAATATTTTTTATAATTTTAATTTTGCAAGGATGGTTAATGGCTGCAAAACTTTTATATGTAAAAATAGATGGAATTAATGTTCCAATTGTATTTGAAGAGTATAAAAAATTACCCTTAAAACATTTAGAGTTGGTTTTTAGAGATAGTGGCTTTTTAGCCTCTAAAAAGGGTGGTTTAGTAAGTATGAGCTCAAAATTATTAAATGAGGGTAGTTTAAAAAGCGGTAGTGAAAAGTTTGCAAGAGAGCTTGAGGATAGGGCAATTACTCTATCAGCAGGAGAGGGTAGAGAGACTTTTGTAATAAATCTTGAAGCTTTAAAAGAGGAGTTTGATTTTGGATTTAATAAACTATTAGAGCTTTTGGAAGGACCAAATTATAAAGAGGAAGTGTTATCTAAAATAAAGAGGGAGAGAATTGGTGAGATTGAAAGAAAAAAAGGTGATTTTGACTATATTGCTGCTATTAATTTAAGAAAAATTCTTTTTAAAAATACACCTTTAGCAAACCCTCAGATTGGAACTATTGAAGATATTAAATCTATTACTTTAGATGAGATTAAAAATTATTTAGATTCTCATTTGCATTTAGATAATTTAATTGTTGTAGCTGGAGGGGATTTTAGTGAGGATGAGTTAAAAGAGCTTACTAAGAAGATAGCTAAAGTATTAAAAAGAGGAGAGGTTCCAAAAATTAAACATTTTGATGCATCAGATAGTATGCAAGAAGTAAAAAAGTTTGAAGATACCAAACAAGCATATATATATTTTGGAGCTCCTTATTATATGAAAGTAGATTCAAAAGATAGAGTAATTGGAAAGGTTGCCTCTTTTATTTTAGGAAGTAGCGGTTTTGGAAGTAGATTAATGGAAGAGATTAGAGTAAAAAGAGGTCTTGCATATAGTGCTTATAGTCGTTTTGTTGTAAATAAGACTCATAGTTATTTTAGTGGATATTTACAAACTAAATTAAAATCTCAAAAAGAGGCTATTGATGTGGTGAAAAAGGTAATAGCAGATTTTGTTAAAAATGGGGTTAAAGAGGAAGAGTTAAAAGATGCTAAAAAATTCTTTTTAGGAAGTGAGCCATTAAGAAATGAGACTCTTGCACAAAGAATGATGAGAGCTTTTCACGAATATTATGAAGGGTTAGGAATTGGATATAGCAAAAAAGAGCTTGAGAGAATTAAAAATATAACTTTAAAAGAGATTAATGAATTTATTAAACAACATCCAGAGATATTAAAATTATCATTTTCAATTGTAACATCTAAAGATGGTAAATAGTTTTAATGAAGAGCTTTTAAAATATAATATAAAATCTATTTTAGATTTGGCTCTTTTAGTCCCATATAAATATGTAGATAATCGCTTAAAAGATAGATTAGAAAATGGAAAAGTAGCAACATTAGAGTGTAAAATAGTCTCTATTGATAGAAGTAAAAAATATTTTACAATAGGGCTCTTTGCTCCTGCATTAAATATCTTTTTAGATGGAATATTTTTTAAAGCTACAAAATATCATTATAATAAATTTCAAGTTGGAAATAGTTTTGTTTTGCAAGGTCGCATAAAAAGATTTTTAAATAGATTTCAGCTTCTTCAGCCAAAGATTTTAAAAGAGTATGGGAAAATTATTCCTAAATATAAATACCCTTTTATTAATGAAAAGGAGCTAAAGTCTCTTTTAAAAAGATTTTTAACAAGAGAGAATTTAATTAAAGAGGGTCTAAAATCTAATGAGATAGATCTTTTATTAAATATCCATTTTCCTTTAGAAGTGGTTGATTTTGAAAAGAGAGAGACTATTTTAATATTAAAAGAGCTTGAGGCTCTAAATTATATGAGAAAATTGAGAAAGAAAAGAAGAACATTTTTACCTATTAAAGCTCTTTTAGGGGGAGATTTAGATAAATTTTTTAAGGCTTTACCTTTTGAGCTTACCATAGATCAAAAAAGGGCAATAGAAGATATAAAAAAAGATCTATCAAATAGTAAAAAAGCTGCTAAGAGAGTAGTAATTGGAGATGTAGGAAGTGGAAAGACAATGGTTATTTTAGCTTCAGCTGCTATTGCTGCTAAAGATAAATCTATATTAATGGTTCCAACCTCTATTTTGGCAAGACAGATATATGAAGAGGCAAAAAAGTATTTATCTTCTTTTTTAAATATCTCTTTAGTTACTCAAAAAGAGGTAATTAATGATTATAAAAGTGCAGATTTTATTATAGGAACTCATGCACTTCTTTATAAGAGTGATTTGCCTAAAGCTCCTTTGATAATGGTAGATGAACAGCATCGCTTTGGTACTTCTCAAAGAGTTTTATTAGAAAAATTGGTATCTAAAGATAGTTTAAGACCTCACTATTTGCAATTTAGTGCTACTCCCATTCCAAGGACTCAAGCTCTTTTAGAATCAGAGCTTGTAGATTTAAGCTTAATTAAGACTCTTCCATTTAAAAAGGATATAACAACTCAAATAATTAAAAAGAGTGATTTTAAAATGCTTTTAGCTCATATTAAAAGTGAAATTAGTAAAAATCATCAAATATTGATAGTTTATCCTTTAGTAGAGCCAAGTGATGAGGTTCCATATCTCTCTTTAAATGAGGCTCAATCTTTTTGGAAAAAGTATTTTAAAAATGTATTTGTAACTTATGGAAAAGATGCTCAAAAAGAGGACATTTTACTAAAATTTAAAGAAGAGGGAGATATTTTGCTCTCTACTACTGTTATAGAAGTTGGTATCTCTTTGCCAAGACTTACTACAATTGTAATTGTAGGTGCTGAAAGATTTGGTTTAGCAACTTTGCATCAATTAAGAGGTAGAGTTGGAAGAGAGGGGTTAAAAAGTTGGTGTTTTTTATATACAAACTTGTCACACTCTAAAAGATTAGAGGAGTTTTGTAATACCCTAAATGGTTTTGAGATTGCAAGATTAGATTTAAAATATCGAAATAGTGGGGATCTATTAGAAGGAACTGTTCAAAGTGGGAATAGTTTTAGATGGCTTAATTTAGCAGAAGATGAAGAGATTATAAAAAAAGCAAAAGAGAGGGTATAATTTTAAAGATTATTCTACAAAAAGGTAGTAGATGCAAAAAAATATAACTCTATCTATGGGAAATGGCGGGATAG
>JAADEA010000158.1 GCA_013153675.1 Campylobacterota bacterium | reverse complement strand
CTTTTATTATGGTCGCTGTGGGGAGTATTATATGCAAAAGAGGGCGGTAGTAATGAACCTATAGTATCCATATCTCCTTCTAAAATTTATGTTCAAGAGGGTAATAGCTCAATTTCTATTGTAAAGGTAAAAATTTCCATAGATCAATGCCCTGATACAAATAATATTATAGTGAAGTATAAGAGTGTTGATGGAAGTGCTAAAGCAAGTGAAAATGACTATAAAGAAAAAGAGGGTAGTGTTACTTTTTATGCTAATAGTGGATGTGCTAAAGAATTTGAGATACCTTTTGAGATAAATGGGGATAAAGAGGTGGAGGATGATGAATATTTTTATATCAATATTGAAGATGGTGGTACATCTCCAGAACAGAGTGTAAAGTATCAAAATAGTCAAACTAAAGTAGTTATTGAAAATGATGATATTGATATGCATACAGATTTAAGAATAAAGAAGGTTGTAGATCACTCAAGTGCTGTTAAGGGAGATACTATTAGATATACTCTTTTTGTGAAAAATTATGGACCATCTGCGGGTAGAGTAAAAGTAGTAGATGAGGTTCCAAGTGAGTTTGAAGTAGTAAAAGTTTGGGAGTATATAGATGATTTTAGTTGTAGAGTAGAAGATCAAAATAGAGTTATTTGTGAAGGTGATAAGATTTTTAAAAAGAATGAAGAAAAAGCAATCTATATTGAAGCAAAGTTGATATCAAATGATAGTAGAGCAGATTTAGAAAATATTGCAAGAGTATATTCTCCTGAAGGAAGAGATGACAATCTTAAAAATAATAAAGCAAGTGCTTTTGTAGCAATAAATCCCCCAAGTGGAATAGATACAATAGAGATAAAAAAAGATGTAGATAAAGTTACTGCAAATGTGGGTGAGTGGGTAGTATTTACTATGAAAGTTACAAATAGGGGCTTTCCAAAAAAGTTTGAATTAAGAGATGCTATTCCAACTTATGATAGTGTAGCTTATAAAATATTTGAGAGCACAATTTATGGATTTGTAAATGCTAAGATTTTATCATATAGTGCTACTAACTCCAAAAGTGTTGATTGCTTTTTTACAAATCATACCAGAGAGAGATTATTAGAGTGTAAAACAAAAGAGGAGTTTTTAGATGGAGAAGGATTTGTAGTAAAAGTTAGAGCTAAAGTAAATAAAAGAGGAAGATTGTGTAATACGGCATTTGTATTTAAGGCTTTAAGTGCTCATGCTACAAGTAAATCAGAAGTTTGTATTGAGGCTTTTGGGAATAATCCTCCAACTATAGATAAAATTCCTACACAAGAGGTAATAGCAGGAGAGATGTATAAATTTGATCTTAGTAAATATGTTCATGATGTAGATGAGAATGAGACTCTTAGCTATTATATTAATGGATTACCAGATGGTTTAGAAATAGATAGTGAGAGTGGAGTTATTAGTGGAATTACTGATAAAATTGGAACATATACTCTAACTCTAAGAGTAGAAGATTCTTATGGGGCAACTGCTTTTAGAAGTTTTATTTTAAAGGTAAAAGCGCCTCCTATTAAGGCAACTGATAATTACTATAAAACTCCTCCAGGAGTGAGATTAGATGGAAATGTAATTAGTGATGATACAGGAGATGGAAAAGATGAGGGAGTAGATTTAAAAGTTATTTTTCACACCAAACCTTCTCATGGTACTTTAAGTATTCAAGAAAATGGAGAATTTAGTTACTATCCTGATAGTGGTTTTATAGGAGTAGATAGTTTTACTTATAAAATAGAGGATAAATTTGGCAAAAGAGATAGCGCAGAAGTTAAGATAGAGGTAAATACAGATTATATTCCTGGATATCATGAATTTAAGTTAATTAATCCTCCAAATACAAGAAATGTAATTGGTAACTTTGTAATTTTGGGAAATACTTTAGAGTGTGTGACACAAAAGAGTGGAGAAAAAGATGAGAGTGATTCATTTAATGGAGAGTGTCAAAATAGTCATAACTACTATAATAATAAATTTATGACAAAATATATAGATATTGATGGAGATAGTGGAGAGGGTGCTTTTACATGGAATTCAAGTTCTTCTAACTTTACTCTTCCAAATAGTTATGAAAAAGATGGAGGAAAAGGTATTTTATGGGCGGCAATTTTTTGGCAAGGTTCTGTAAATAATTATGGAGAGAGAAATTATAAACAAAGAAGAGCTTATCCTACAATGGGAGGATATAGCTATAAATATATTACAAAAAATGAGACAATTGATCTTAAAAAGAGTGGAGCAGATAAGATATTATTAAAAATTGATAACTCTTCTTATATTCAAGTAAAAGCTTCAACTTTCTATTTTGACAAAAAACATGGAGAATTTGGAGGTTATTATGCTGCATATGCTGATGTAACTTCTCTTTTACAAAGTATGAAATTAAAAAGAGGAAAACATAAAGTTACTGTTGCAAATGTTTTAGCAAATGAGGGTAGAGAAAAAGATAATGGTAATTATGCTGGATGGAGTATGGTTATTATTTATAAAGAGGATTTTTTTAAAGGAAAGGCAAGAAATATATCTATTTTTAATGGATATGCTGCAATTCATAAAGGAAATAAGAGTCAAAGAGTATTGATAAAAGGATTCAAATTACCAAAAGAAGGGAAAATTGAAGCAAAATTTGGAGCTTTTGTTGGAGAAGGTGAATATTATTGGGGTAGCCATCCAGGAGAGATAGATAAGATGGTATTAAAAAGAGATTTAGATGAAGAGGGCGATGTAATGCCAGGAGTAGATGATCCTAATAATATTTTTGACTCTAAATTAGCAAATATTGATAGAGATAATATTTTAAATAATAATTTAGAAAATACAAATGGAATTGATATTGATATTTATGATGTATCAGATATTGTGACAAAGTATAGAGAAGAGGATCCAAATATTAATCAGTTATATATAGAGATCTATTCAAATGAAGATTATATTACTGCAAGTATGATGGCGTTTGCTACAGATTTATATATTCCACAGTTGTGTTATGATTATGATGTAAGATTAAATAATGGGATTAAAATTTTATCTTCTAATAGAGAGTTTGAAGTTCCAAATGTGGGTGAGCCTCTTTTAGTAAAAATATTTATTAGAAACCAAGAGAGCGATTTTAATTTAGAAAAGACAAAGATGAGCCTCTCTTTTACACCTAAGAAGGTTTTAAAATATATTAAAGGAGCTTCAGAAGTCTCTTATAAAGGAGTAAATGATTATCTTCCAGCAATTGAAACGGATCCAAAAGCAGGAGAGATAGCAATTGGTCATGATCTTAGTGTTAATGGAGGAACTTTTGGAGCTTTTGAGAGTTTTTATGCAAAGATGAGATATGAATTTTTAAAGAACTATTTTAAGGGAAAATTTGATATTCAAATAAATGGAGAGGTTGTAATTAATAGTGATAGTAAGATTCCTTATGCCCTATCTACAAAAGCAGCTCCTAATACACCAAGTTTTCTAAAAAGATGTCCTATTAATCCAACTTATAATCCTTTGTATGGAATTTTTAATGTTGAAAGAAAAGATAGTACTTTTTCAATGGATCAAAATAGACGATATCCATTATATACTCAAGTAACTGGAAGAGGTTATAGGGTAAGTGTGGCAAGTTATCAATTAGATAAAGAGTCCAATAGTTATACTGCTCCATTTGAGACAAATGCTACTGTGGAGGTAGAGTTAATAGATGCTGGAAGTTTTGAGAATAATGCGTCTGCTGGTTATGATTCTACATGTGAAGAGCCATCAGCAATTGGAGAGAAATTTTTTGTATCTTTTAAAGGAAAAGATAGAGTTACTTTAGATATTCCAGCAAGTAAAAATATATATGCATTAAGAATGGCTGCTTTTAGAGTATGGTATTTAACAAAAGAGATCAATGGAACTAATAAAAGAAAAATAGTAATTCATAATTGTAAAAATGCAAAAGATGATGGGTGTTTTAAAGATCTATATGAAAAAGTGTATGAAAAGGGAGAGGATAAAGATAAAAAAAGATGTTATAAGGCATGTAAGGGGATGAGTTTCTTTAATAAAGGTAAATGTTATGAATGTTTAAAGAGATATTTTGCAAAACCAGTTTGTTCAAGAGATGTTTTTTCAATTAGACCAGAGACATATAATATAGTAATTTATGATAATAATGAGGGAAATAGTAGTGTAAAAGTTGAAGCTGGAAATAATAACAATAAAAATCATATTAAATTAAGTAGTGGTTATATCTACTCTTTAGAAGGGGTTGCTACTAAATATAAAAGTAATGAAAAAGCAAAAGGGTATAACTTTAAATATTTAACAAGAGGGGATTCAAATGAGACTGCTATGGAGTTTATAGGAAGTAGTAGTTGTTTTGATAAAGAGAAAAAAAGAGTGAGAGTATCTTTTTTTGATGGTGAGCTTTTATATCATGATTTTAGTTTAACTACTCCTTTAAATGGCATTATTAATAATAATGTGGGAGAGTATAAATTTGCAATAGTAGATAAAGAGTGGACTAAAATAGATCAAAAAGATTTTAAATATAATCCATATAAAAGTGAAGATTGTCTAATGGATAGCTCAAAAGTAGTTCCTTATGATCTATCTAAAAATTCAAGAGATTTGAGAGTAGGATGTATAATTGATTCAGACTATGATAGTTCTCATAAAATGATCTATTTAACCTTTTATCCATATAGATTTGATATTGCATCTTTAGAGATAAATTCAAATTTAGATCCTTTAAGTTCATTTATTTATCAAAATGATTTAGAGTTAACAAAGGCAAGAATAGTATCTGGAGATATAATGGCTTTAAGATTAAAAGGAGTTATTAAAGCTGTTGGAAAAAATGGGGTAGTAAATAGTAATTTTACAAATAGTTGTATGGCAAGAGATATAAAAATTAAACTTGATAATATTTTTACTCCATCTAAGCTAATTGATGTAATTGGCAATAGAGTAGCTTTTAAGTATGCCCTTTTCGATGGCTCTATTGATAATTTATCTACTCTTAATATTAAAGAATTTAACTCATCTAATGAGATAGATTTTCAAAAATATAGATTTTTAGATTCTCTAAAAGGAGTAGCAAATATAAATTTATATATGAATTTTAGAAGATATTATAATGTTGCATCAAATCCTTCTAAAGTAGATATAAAAGGTATAAAGGTATATAATGCCTCATTAAAATCTATTGCCTCTTTAAATAAAAATCACTATCCAATAGGAGATATAAGTGCAAATAAGAGCTTTTATTTTTATTATGGAAGAGTAATTCCAACTAAAAGTTTTTATGATGATATTGAAAATATTTCAGTAAAAACGCCAATAAAATTTACTATCTATTGTGACTTGGATGAGGATAAATGTAAAGATTTTAAAATTGATGTGTCTAAAGGAATTGCCCATAGTTATGGATGGTATTGGGCGACACAACATGATATTAATAAAGATGGAAAATTGACTCTAATTACTTCTCCTTCAAATTTAGCTTCTGTTACACCCCAAATCAACTCTTTAAAGAATGGTCTTGCAAAAGATGTGGAAGTAAGAGATGATAGTAATAATACTATTATGAGACCATTTACTGTAACTATTAAAAGTGGTGTTGATAGTGCTCCTTGGTTATTATATTATCAATGGGCAAATAAGATACCTCCATATTTATATAAAGTTAGATTTGTCCCTAAAAATGCTACTTGGTCTGGAGTTGGAAAGACTGGACATGCTATAGAGTCTAATGGAGAAGGGAGAAGATCTCATAGAACAACTTGGTAGCACTATTGCTATCAAGTTTTTTATTGTATAATTTATAACTATTTCCAACATAAGGGACAATCGATAAAATGAGATATTTGATAATAGTTATATATACCCTTTTTTTGACTGCTTTTACAAATCCTTATAAAAATATAGAATATTTTAAACTAAAAAATGGTTTAGAGGTATTTTTATTAGATGATAATAAAAGTCAAAATTTTTCTATAGTAATGGATGTTAATGTAGGCTATGGAGCTGAGAATAGGGAGAATTATGGTATTTCACATTTGACTGAACATTTGATCTTTAGAGATAAAAGAGTACCTTTTAGAGACTATTTAGATTTGTTTAAAAAAGAGGGAGCAACAGATGTAAATGGAATTACAAGAAGATATAAAACTACTTATTATGTAACTATCTCTCCTAAAAAGAGTGAATGGATAGTTAAAGAGTTTGCAAAGATGTTTTTTGATAAAAAATGGGATAGAGAGGATTTAGAAAATGAAAAAAAAGCTCTTCAAATAGAGATAGGAGAACCAATAGCTATAGAGAAGTTTTTTTATAATCTTAAAAAGTTTTTTAAAAAGATTACTCCAAAAGAGAAGAACTTTTTTAATGAAGAGTTTTCAATAAAAGATGAGCCACCTCTTTTACCTTTTTATATAGCACAAGAGAATAATAAAAAGTTTACTTTAGAAGATATAAAAGATTGGTATAAAAGATTTTATTATCCTTCTAATATGCGTTTAAAGATAGTTGGAAATTTTGATAAAGAGAAAATAAAAAAAATAATAAAAGAGAGCTTTAATAAGTATTCAGATAGAAAGGGAGATTCTATTAAAGAGCCATTTTATAAAGGAAAATTAAATGGTAAAAATTATATTAGCTCTAATATAGTTATGAGAAATTATGCTCAAATTGGTGCAAAATATTTAATTGATAATTATAAAAAGTATCTAAGCGTCCAAATCTATTTGGAATATATGGCACAAAAAATTCAAAGGAATTTAAGAAATAAAGAGGGTAGAAGTTATAGTGTATTTAATAGTTCTTTTTCAAAATATAATGCGGCAGTTGGGGCATTGGCTTTTGATGGGGATCATAAAAATTTTAGAAAAAATATAGAGTTGGTTAAAAATGTTTTATATAATAATTCTAAAACTTTCTCTTTAAAAGATGCAAATGAGAGTTTAAAAGAGTATGAAAAATATTTTAGATCTATTTCACATGATGTTCAATCACTTTTAAATTTAATTGATGATATTGAGTATTTAAGAGATCATAATGAAACAAATACAGATCCTTATAGATTGTTTAAAGAGATAAATGGATCATTTTTAAAGAGTGAGATAGAAAAAGTCTTTAATGATAAAAATAGATATATAGTAATTTTATATGATTATTTGCTTTTTCCATATGATATTTTGCTATTTTTTTTAATTGCTATTGTAATAGCAATTTTTATAAATAATAAAATAAGTAATAGGGCTTTAAGAAAAGGAAAAAAAGTCTATTATGCTTATCATAAAGGAGATCTATTAATTCATTTTAGAATCTACCCAAGATTTGTAACTATAATAAATTTTATTTTAATAACAATTTTTTCTCTTATTATATGGGGATGGGTTGACTATTTTATTGGTAAAATTATTAGATCTTTTAACTCTTATTTATTTGAGTCTATATATATAAATTATTTGATATCTATGTTGGACTTTATTGCTTATTTACTTTTTTATATTTTTCTTGTAAAAGTATTTATTAGATACTTTTCAAGGGTTGATATTACAAAAGATACTTTATATATAATAGGAAGGAGAGTTTTAGCCTTTCCAAAAAGTAGTATAAGTGATATTAAAGTAGTTAGTAAAAAAGAGTGCAAAAAGATATATGGTTTTAGATTTAGGAAAGATGGCTTTATTAAGGTGGAGCTTAAAAATAAAGAGGAGTTTTGTCTAAGTGCGCCTCATGCCACAAGAAGAGCAGAAATTTTAAGAGAGTGGCTAAAGAGCTCTTAGAGAGTTATATTTTTTTGGAATTAAATAATCATATGGATTTAGTTCATAAGGATATATTCCATTTTTATATCCAAGAGACCAAAGAACTTTAAGAGCTTCTAATTGCTCTTTATCCATAGAGATAGATTTATTAGAGGCATACATATTTAAATATCTCTCTAAAAGTTGATCTTTAATTCTTACTAAGTTGTCATTTGTTAATTTTTCTATAAGCTCTTTAGATCTTAAATTTGCGACCTCCACCCCTTTTGTTAAAATATCTTCAATCTCTATTGCTCTATTTAGTGGAATAGATCTCCTTATTGCCATTCCTCCAAGTGGTAAGGGAAGATTTTTTTGTGTTAACTCTTGCCAAATATCCCATACCTCTTTTTCTACCTCTAAAGAGCTATCAAAATTTAATATTGATTCATGGATTAATACTCCTGCATCTACTTCATCATTTAATATTGCCTTTTCTATCTCTAAAAAGTTGTAATATTTTACTCTTGCCTTTGGATAATATAATCTTACTAATAGAGCATTTGTTGTATATTTCCCAGATAGAGCCAATTTAAAATTTGCTTTTAATTTTTTATTTTTCTTTTTTACCATTTTTGGACCATATCCATATCCAAAGCTAACTCCACATCTTAAAAGAGCATACTCATCTGCTATAAAAGGGTATGCTCCAAAACTAATTGCGCTAACATCAAAACTATTTTTTAGAGCTTCTTGGTTTAATGTCTCTATATCTAAAGGAATATTTTTAAATTTATAATCTTTTGTATCTACCCAGCCATACTTTATCGCATAATACATAAATATATCATCACTATCTGGAGAGTGAGCGATTGTTATCTCCATAATTTGCTCCTTTGTGATAACTTTTGAAATTTTTTAAGAGATAGTTTTTCTCTATATCCTATCTTATAGTGTATATGGCTAAGATACCATTTTAACTCTTTTGTAGATATTTTCCTTTTTTTAGCCTCTTTTTTTAAAATATATTGAGGGATTTTAATTTTTCTTTTTAGAAAGTTCTTTTCTATTTTTGTAAATTTTTTTCTATTTTTATTAAAGCATAATCTTGCAAATACAAATGGTAATTTAAATTTTTTATCCCATTCTTTGGCTAAATCGATAGCTTCATTGTTTGATAGGAAATATTTTAGAGCCTTATCTCCAATAACAACCTCTCCTTTTAATTGTAAAATTTGAGCTAAAATATTGGAGGTATTAGACTCTTTATCTAAAATAAGCTTATCTTTTGGGATTATTAGTACACTAAAGATCTCTTTTTTAGCTACTATGCCAAGATTAGTGCATTTTTTATTAAATGAATAGATACTTGAAATAAAGGCTCCATCTATTTTTCTTTTTAAAAATTTTTGATTTACTTTAGCAGGTACATCCTTTTTATATCTTAATATTGCTTTTTCCTGAGAAGAGAGTGAAGATTGTTTTAGGAAGATTTGAAAAGGTAATAAATTAAGGTAAGAAATGGAGCCAAAGAGCATATAGCACCTTTATTTTTATTGGCAGTTTAACAAAAAAATCTTATGTTAAAGGCTTAATAAGATATTAAAATGATCACTATCAATTTTAATTTTTTATAAAAATCGATGAAATGGAAAGTAAATTACACAATTTTGATTCATATTAAAAAATAAAATAAACAAAACATTTAATTTTTTTAGCCTTTTTTGAATAAAATTCAGTGAATTTTGTGTGTAAATGTTGGCATAAATGTAGAAAAGGGCAAATTTTATATAAAATTTTTAAGTGTTACAATTTCAGATAACACCATAAAAACGACAAAGTGCCTTTAGAAGGGCTTTAGATGGCAAATTGTCATATTTTTTGGAAAAATTTTTAAATTTGTTATTAATTTTAAGCTTTTTTCAAAGAAATGGTCATTATAATTAACATGTAGCCACTAAAAAAGGATTGAAATGGTAAAAATTGAGTTTCTTGGTCCAATAAAAAGAGATCCAATTGAGATGGAAGTTGATAACTTAAAAGAGTTGGCTAAGAGACTCAATAGTGATGAATCCTTAAAAGAGTGGCTAAAGAGTTGTGCAGTTGCAGTTAATGGCAAAATTGTGAAAAGTATTGAGCATCCTTTAAAAGATGGGGATGTGGTCTCTATTTTGCCGCCTGTTTGTGGAGGATAAGATGAGTTTAGAGATTTATAATGGTGCCTTGGTGGTAGATGAGATCTTTAAAAGATGGTATGAGAGTATTAAAAGTGAGAATATGGGAGCATTTATCACATTTGTAGGCACTGTTAGAAAAGAGAGAGAAGTAGATGGATTAAGTTTTGATATCTATGAACCTCTTTTAGAAGATTGGTTTAATAGGTGGCAAGATAGAGTGGCAAAAAAAGGTATTAAGCTCTTTATGGCTCACTCAAAGGGAGATGTTGGAGTATTTGAATCCTCTTATATTGCAGCTGTGGCATCTCGTAAAAGAAGAGATGCATTAGAGATTATTGATGAGTTTGTAGAGGATTTTAAAGCAAATGCTCCAATTTGGAAGTATGATTTAATAAATGGCAAAAGAGTATTTGCCAAAGATAGAAGTATGCCAATGGATGGAGCTGGGATTTTAGGAGAGGAGAATGATTAGTTTTAGAGAATCTATGGAGCTATTAGATACTATTACTTTTAGACCAAGAGTTATTAAAAGATATTTAATGGACTCTTTGGGGTATCATTTAGCAAAGGATATTATAGCTTCATATAACTCTCCATCAGCTCCAACAGCGGCAATGGATGGGTATGCTATTAGATTTGAAGATCAGAATGAAGATAAATTAAAAATTGCTGGGATAAATCCAGCTGGAGCTTCTAAAGAGTTTATTTTAGAGCCAAAAAGTGCAATAAAGACATTTACTGGCTCTATTATGCCTAAAGGGAGTGATACTTTAATTCCTATTGAAAATGTAGAAGTGGAGAAGGATTACATTCTTATAAAAGAGAGGGTAGAAAGGGGCTTTAGCGTTCGCCAAATTGGAGAGAACTTTAGAGAGGGTGAGATTTTAATTCCAAAAGGAGAGTATATAAATTATTCTCAAATTGGAGTTATGGCGGCTTTAAATATTGTAAATGTGGAAGTTTTTGCAAAACCAAGAGTTTCAATTCTCTCAAGTGGGAGTGAGCTTTTAGAGCTTGGTGAAGAACAAAAAAAGCAAAGTGAGATAAGAAGTAGTAACAACTATACAATAGAGGCAATTGTTAAAAGGTTTGGGGGAGAACCAGTTCAATTGGGAGTCGTTAAAGATGATCTTAATTCAATTAAAGAGGCTATATTAAATGCTCTTAGAGTTAGTGATATAGTTGTTACAACTGGTGGAGTGAGTGTTGGAGATTTTGATTTTGTAAAAGATGTGGTAAAAGAGGTGGGGGCTGAAGTACTATTTAAAGGAGTAGTAATAAAGCCAGGTCAACATATTATGGTAGCTACAAAAGATGAAAAAGTTATTGTAGCTCTACCTGGCTTTGCCTACTCTTCAACTGTAACAGCTCTTTTATATGTAGTTCCTTTAATTAAAAAATTTCAAGGCTCAAAGAGCCCAATAAAAAAGGTAAAGGCTATTTTACAAGAGCCTTTTATTAAACGTTCAAAAAAAGAGGAGTTTACTCCTGCCAATTTGG
>JAADEA010000135.1 GCA_013153675.1 Campylobacterota bacterium | reverse complement strand
AAAAGGAATATAATATTAGATTATATTCCTTATTGAAATTTATATACAAATAAAATATTTCATTTTGAAATAAAAAATTTTTTAAAAAAATAAAAAAATTTTTCTAAAATGTCATTTTTGTGTTATGAAAAAAGTTTAAAAATGCCATATATTAGGAGTAAATTTAATGCACCAGCAGCAATTGCAGCAAATATATCATCAAACATAACTCCTAAACCACCTTTAATATTTCTATCTATCCAGCCAATTGTTGATGGTTTTAAAATATCAAATAGTCTAAATGAGATAAAAGATAAAATAGATACAATCAAAATAGAATATGAATTAGGGAGGAGTTTTGAGAGGCTATTTGTAATTACTAAAGTAAGCCATATTCCAACAGCTTCATCAATTACAATTTGTTTATCATCATGAATATTAAATTTTTTTTCATATTTATCAATCTCTAATACCCCAATAATAGTAGTAGCAAAAATTAAACTAAATAGAGTTTCATATCCTAAAAAATAAAGTATAACTACTCCAACAATTAATGCTGCAAAAGTTCCTACTGTTCCTGGAGCAATGGGAGATAAGCCACTTCCAAAAAAGGTTAAAAATAGTTTTTGAAGATTCATATAGATCCTTTTTATGTTAAAGAGGTTGTTTGATATAGTTCCATTAATTTTATATAAAACTCCTCTTGGGATATTTTTTCAATAAGACCAGATGATGGCATTAATGAATAATATATCTCTTCAAGATTATCTATTCTATTAGGAAAAAGTGCACTAATTATATTTGCTGAGATCTCTTTTCTTACTAAAATTGGAGGAGGAAGAATTCCTTTTTTAATTAGTTTTAGGATAGATTTTGAGTGATAATGGATATGATGATGTTGCCCATGTGGACATGTTTGTGAGTTTACTAAAGTTTTACAAGTATCACAATATACAAACTCATCTAAAATTTCTATTTTAATGCCTAAATTATCCATTTTATCAAAAATTGTATTTAATCTATTTTTATTATAAAACATTCCAAGTCCAGCATGATTTTTACCAATTACCAATTTTGTAGCTCCATAATTTTTGGCTAATAGAGCATCAAATATCAATTCAGTATATCCACCAAATATGTATGTATTTTCAAAAGGAACAATAAAGACCCTATTTTTTGGAAGAAAATTTTCTATAAATAGTTTTAAAGAGTTATATCTTATCTCATAGCTTAAATCATCTGCTACAAAAGGTTTTCTTAAAAATAGAAGCAAAAGATCACAATCTCCTAATGTTTGTCTAATCATTCTCTCATGAGCTCTATTTAAAGGATTAGCCGCTAACATCATAGCTGATATATTTTGAGCTCTATTTTTTTCTATTATATTTTTTACCTTCTTTATTGTCTCTTTTAAAGGAGGATAATCTACCCAAAACTCTCCACTAATAGCATACTCTCCAAGTCTTTGCAAAGCTCTCTTAACTCCTGGGTGGGATGAGTCATTTGTTCCATATATACTAAATAGTCTACTTTTAGGATCTATTTTAAATATCTCTTTTACCTTAATTTCTCCAACTTTTTTGTTATTGTTAATAAGGTGGACTATATCTCCCTTTTTTAATGATTGTAATATTTTTTGATTTTTTTTCCCTTTTGGTGCTAAAATAAATGAAAAGGGGAGATAGATTCCTTTATATTCTTGATTTTTCTCTATCTCTAAAGAATCCTTTTGATCCATTAATTTATCAATTGGTTTTAAAAGTCCTTCATGTACTAAAGCCAAGGTGGCAAGTGCTTCTTGATCAATATATATAGTCTTATTTTTTCTTGAAGAGTCCATATTTTTTTCTCTTTTCCCATAAGCTTTTTCTTGATATTCCCAATTTTTTACTCAATTCCGTATCTGGAAAATGGTTTTGGAAATTCTTTATTATATATTGAATATATTCATCGATTGTTAAAATATCGTTTTGATCGAATAATTTATTTGAGCTTTTGATTCTTATTGACTCATATGGGGTTTGGATCTCTTCATTATTAGAAGTTAAAAAGAACTTTTTTCCTTCAAGAGATAAAAATAGTTTTTCTCTCTCATCTTTTTTTAGGCTCTCTAAATAGGTTATATATCCAATTTGATTATCTTGGAGAGTTTGGATCTTCTCAAGCCACCCTGGTTGATTTAGAGGAATAAATATAAACTCTTCTTTAAAATTATCAATTCTCTCAAAAATAACTTTATCTACACTTCTTTGATAGTTGGTATAGATTACTAAAGGAGGTTTTAGATTATCTTTTTCTATCTCTACCTCAATCTCTTCAAATAGATTTTTAAGGTAGCTTAAAAAGAATATATTTTTATTTTCCAACTTTTGAAATAGGCGATAGTGTTCGATTTTTCTCTCTAACTCTTCAATCATAAATGGTTTTACTATATAATCTTTCGCTCCCCTTTTAAGAGGTTCTCCTACTGTATCATTATTGATGTAATTAACCATTAAAATAATAATTTTATCTTTAAATTTTTCTATCAAGGGAAGACAATTTTGTCCAGGCATTGTTGTTGAGATTAAATATACATCTCCATTGCTATTTAGAGCCTCTTTTACTGAACTATGAATAATAGTTTCATAATTGGAGTCTGCTAATTTAGAAGCAATACTTTGGGCTAAATAGATCTCATTTTCTACTATTACTACTCTCATATAGCCTCTTTCCAATTAAAATATTTAACTGTTGCATTTGCCATTACACTTACTCCTTCTTCTCTTCCTATAAATCCCAGCTTTTCTGTGGTTGTAGCTTTTATATTAACTCTATCTTTAGTAAGTTTTAAAATTTGAGATAGTTTATCTCTCATTGCCTCTTTATATGGGGATATTTTTGGTTTTTGAGCAATAATAGTTAAATCTATATTGACAAGTTCAAATCCAACTTTTTCTATAAAAGATACTACCTCTTTTAATAAAATTTTTGAATCTATATCTTTAAATTTACTATCACTATCTGGAAATAACTCTCCAATATCTCCTGCCCCTATTGCTCCTAATAGAGCATCTATTAGAGCATGAATTGCCACATCTCCATCACTATGAGCTTTAAAGCCAAAATTGCTATCTATTAATACTCCACCTAAATACATCTTTTTATCTTCTATAAATGGGTGAGTATCAAAGCCACTTCCACTTCTAAAGATATCTTTTGGAGGTTTTAGACATTTAAGTTCTAATAGATCCTCTTTATATGTTAATTTTTTAGCCTTTTTTGAACCTTCAACAAATATTACATCTTTATTATATGAATATATTGCGCTACTCTCATCACTAAAATCTTTTTTGCTAAGAGCTTTTATTAATATATCTTTTTTGCTAAGTTGGGGTGTTTGAATTAAAAGAACCTCTTCTCTATCAATAGGTTCTTTTTTGTAATAGATAGTATCAGTTGCTTTAATGGCTGGAACAATGCAAGAAGCTTTATTTTTATTTGATATAACTCTTTTAATCATATCTTTATCCAAACAACATCTTGCAATATCACTAACTAATACATAAGGGGAGTTAATATATTTTAGGGCATTTCTTAAAGAGTCGCTTCTACTTTTGCCTCCTTCTATTATAGTATACTCTCCAAAATTTTTCATATAGGATATCTCTTTTTTATTACCTACAACTATAAGCTCTTTTGGTGTTACAATTTCTCTAAAATCATCTGCTACTTTTTGCCATAGAGGCTTGTTTTCAATATATAGCCACTGCTTTTTTGTAGGTAAATTGAATCGATTTGACTCTCCTGCTCCTAAAAGTATCACTCCAATATCTTCCACTTGACCTCTTTAATAAAAATTTTTATATTTTAACTTTTAAGTGTAACGAAATTATACACTCTTTATCTTTGAAATATTTATAAAAAGTGCTATTTTGAAGAAAAATCAGATAAAATTTGTCTGCTTTGTATATTTTTATTTTCGTTTAAGATATAGCTGGTATAACTGCAAATATAGCTTAAGAGAGAAAAAGGAAAAGTAATGAGGAGCGCTTGGGTAAAAAGTAGAGAAAATGATAAAGTAAGAACTCAAATGCATTATGCAAAAAAGGGAATAATTACTCCAGAAATGGAGTATGTTGCAAAGATAGAGGGGATTGATAGTGAGTTTTTAAGAAGTGAAATTGCAAGAGGAAGGTGTATTATTCCAGCAAATATTAACCATACTCATTTAAAACCAATGGCAATAGGACTTGCTACAAGATGTAAAATAAATGCAAATATTGGCTCATCTGCTTTAGCAAGTGATATTGAAGAAGAGGTAGAAAAGGTTAAGATTTGCCTAAAATATGGAGCAGATACTATTATGGATTTAAGTACGGGAGGAGATTTAGACGCTATTAGAGAAGCGGTGATTAAAGCTTCAAGTGTGCCAATAGGAACAGTTCCTATATATCAAGTACTTCATGATATAAATGATAAAATAGAAGATTTAACTATTGATGATATGTTAAAGACATTAGAAAAACAAGCAAAGCAAGGGGTGAGCTATTTTACTATCCATGCTGGATTTTTGCTTAGATTTATGCCATATGTAGCAAAGAGAAAGATGGGAATAGTTAGTAGGGGTGGAAGTTTAATGGCTGCTTGGATGATGCATCATCATAGAGAAAACCCTTTTTATGAAGCTTTTGATGATATTTTAGAAATTTGTCAAAAATATGATGTATCTTTATCTCTTGGGGATAGTTTGCGTCCTGGTTGTCTTGCTGATGCGAGTGATGAGGCACAACTTAGTGAATTAAAAGTTCTTGGAGAGTTAACTTTAAGAGCTTGGGAAAAAGATGTGCAAGTTATGATTGAAGGACCAGGACATGTTCCTTTAAATCAAATAGAGAGAAATATGAAATTAGAACAAGAGTATTGCTATGAAGCTCCATTTTATATTTTAGGACCTCTTGTTACTGATATTGCTGCTGGATATGATCATATTGCAAGTGCAATTGGAGCGGCTGTTGGAGGATGGAAAGGAGCAAGTATGCTTTGTTATGTAACTCCAAAAGAGCATTTAGGATTGCCAAATGTAAAGGATGTAAGAGAGGGTATTATTGCATATAAAATTGCAGCTCATGCAGCAGATATTGCAAGAGGAAGAAAAGGTGCAAGAGATAGAGACGATGCTATGAGTGATGCAAGATACAATTTTGATTGGAATAAGCAATTTGAGCTTGCCCTTGATCCAGATAGAGCAAGAGAGTATCATGATGAGACTCTTCCTCAAGAGGTATTTAAAGAGGCTGAATTTTGCTCAATGTGTGGACCAAAATTTTGTAGTTATAAGATTACTCAAAATATAATGGATCAGCATGCTGACTCCATTGAGACAATTTAATAAAAATTTGTATAATTAATAAAAAAGATAAGGAGAATTTATGACAAAAGAGGAAGTGTTAAATAGTTTAAAAAATGTAATTTATCCAGGATTTACAAAAGATATAGTTA
Organism: Campylobacterota bacterium; assembly: GCA_013153675.1. The sequence goes on along the minus strand of JAADEA010000135.1, from coordinate 6,126 downwards.
CTTTTGGATTTGTAAAAGATGTGGAAATTGATGGTAATAATGTAAAAGTCTCTTTAAAAATAACTTCAAGTGCTCCAGAGGTTAAGGCTCAGCTTATTAGAGATATTGAAAGAGAGTTACAAAAATTGGGAGCTAATGATATTTTTGTAGATATTGATGCACCAACTCCTCCAAAAGAGAGGAGTAACTCTATGAGCGGAAAAAATATTGCTCCTCAAATTAAAAACTTTTTAATGATAAGTTCAGGAAAAGGAGGAGTAGGAAAATCTACAACTTCTGTAAATTTGGCTATAGCACTTGCTATGCAAGGTAAAAAGGTAGGATTATTAGATGCAGATATATATGGACCAAATATTCCAAGAATGATGGGGATTGAAGGTGTTAAACCAGAGGTTGTTGGAAATAAAGTGCTTCCAATTAAAGCCTATGGAGTAGAGGTTATGAGTATGGGATCACTATTAGAGCCTGGGCAATCTCTAATTTGGAGAGGGGCTATGATTATGAAAGCAATAGAGCAATTTTTAAGAGATATTTTATGGAGCGATTTAGATATTTTAGTAATTGATATGCCTCCTGGAACTGGAGATGCTCAATTAACTCTTGCTCAAAGTGTTCCAGTTACTGCTGGAGTTACAGTTACTACCCCTCAAAAGGTAAGCTTGGATGATAGTAGAAGAAGTTTAGATATGTTTAAAAAACTCCATATTCCAATTGCAGGAATTGTCGAGAATATGAGTGGTTTTATTTGTCCAAATTGTGGAGTTGAGAGTGATATTTTTGGAATGGGGACAAGCCAAGAGGTAGCTGATGAGTATAATACTCAACTTCTTGCAAGAATACCAATAGAGCCTGCCATTAGAAAAGGTGGAGATGAAGGAAAACCAATAGTATACCACCATCCAGAGAGTGAGAGTGCAAAAAGATTTTTAGAAGCAGCAGATAAGATTTGGGAGTTTGTTGAAAAGGTAAATGAAGAGGGTGGTGCTTCAAATGCAGCAATTCAGCCTACAACTCCTCCAGGAGTAAGTGCTTGTTCAATGAAGTAAGTCCTTTTGGGACTTACTTTTGTTAAAATAATCTATAAAGGCGGGGCGTAGCGCAGATTGGTTAGCGCGCTACCTTGGGGTGGTAGAGGTCGCAGGTTCGAATCCTGTCGCTCCGACCATTTTTTCTTCTTTATCTTTCAATTTATTATATTTTTTTCTAAATAGATTAAAATATGCTACTATAGCCACAATATCTCCATTATATGGAATTATTAGGAGGATTAAATGTATAAATATTTAGTAGTGCTCTTTAGTATTGTGGCTTTTATTGGATGTGGAAGTAGTGTTGGTGATAGTTCATCATCTTCAAAAAGTAGTTCTAATAGCTCATCAAAAGATGCTCAAACATTAGCTGCTCCAATAATAGTAGGAGATAATCCATCTTATAACTCTTTTAGAGACTCTTTTGATCTTTATATTTTAGGTAAAAAGGGAGCTGATGTAATAGTAGATCAAGAGAGTATTGGTACATTAGAAGATAATATTGGCAAAATCACTATACCTTTGAGAGGAGAAGATGGAAAGAAAGTAATAGAGATTAGATTAAAATATAATAATCAAATTAGTCCTCCTTTAAAGTTGGAAGTTTATAAAGATACTACTCCTCCTGAGATCTATTTTAATGGAGAAATGAAATTAAAAGTTCAAAAAGGATCATCTTTTGAAGATGAGGGGGCTGAGGCAGTTGATAATATTGATGGTAAGGTTGAGGTAAAAAGAGAGGGGTTTGTAAATATTAATAAAATTGGTAATTATCAGATATGTTATGAGGCAATTGATAGAGCAAAAAATAGAGCCTATAAATGTAGAGAGATAGAAGTAGTTGATAATTTAGCTCCAGTAGCAAAAGATGATGAGGTTTATGTAAAACCAGGAGAAAAGATTTTAGTTGATGTTTTAGCAAATGATAAAGATTTAAATGGAGATTCTTTAGAGGTTGTTGGAATATTAAATGAGATTACTCAAGGAAAAGCTTCTATTAAAGATAATAAGATTGAGTATATTGCACCATTAAATTTTGAAGGAAATGTAATTATAAACTATAAAATTGAAGATGAGTTAGGAGCAAGTGATAGTGCATATTTAATGGTACATGTTGATGATACTTTAGATGATGTTGTAAAAAATGATTATATCATTACAGAAGTTGGAGTGCCTGTATTGATAGATCCTTTATTAAATGATAATATTGATCCAAAAAGTTTTAATTATAGATTAGATGTTAATGAGAGTGGAACTGTAAGTGCAACTGATAGTTTTAATCTGATTTTTATTCCAAATAAAGATTTTAAAGGAGATACTCAAATCTCTTATGAAGCTTGTGATAATAGTAGATGTTATCAAGCAAAGATTTATATTAGTGTAAAAGAGCTTTCTAATTTAAATAATGAAATAAAAATGTCTCAATGGGGATTTAAAGAGTTTGATGTTTATGCAAAAAAGGTTCTCTCTCCTGGAGATAATATCCAAGAAGCAATTGATTCACTTAGCAATGGGGGTATTGTTTATCTTTTAAAAGGGGATTATCATATAGATAATAAAATTGTTTTAAAAAGTAATATAGTTTTAGAAGGAGAAGGAATTGATAAGAGTAGGATTATTTTAGATAATAATAGAAGTGAAGCTATTGTTGCTTTGGGAGATTTAAATAATATTGCTATAAAAAATTTAACTGTAGATGTTAGATCTCAAGAAGCTAATATCTCAAATGGAATTTTATTTGGAGAGGGTGTAGATAATATTTTAGTAGAGAATTTAAAAGTATTTGGAAGTGGTAAGAGTAATTTGATTGTTTATAATGAAAATGCCACATCTTCTCATATTACTTTTAGAAATATTATCTCATATGGTTCAAAACTATATCATGGGGTTGCCTTAAGAAAAGTAAAGGGAGCCATATTAGATGGTGTAATTAGTTTCTATAATAAAGGATATGGAGTAGATATTTCAATGAGTGATCATATTGAAATGGCAAATAGCTCTATTTTGCAAAATAATTATGGTTCAAAATTTCCTGGATCTACATATGTTTATTTTCATCATAGTCTAATCTCTGGAAATGGAGTGGTAGGAATTAAATTTAATAGATTAAGTGACTCTTTTGAACCTATGAATTTTCATTTAGAATCTCTAAAGGTTATTAATAATATGGCTGGTATTGTAGATTGGGGAGATAGTGTTAGTGATCCACATTTTGATATATTTGTTGCAAAGGATATGACAATTAAAGATAATTTTGGAGCAGATAATAAAAGTTATGATTTTATAAGATTAAAAAGTGGAAATTGGGCATATAGTTATGGAGATGATTTAATTAGAAATAGAGATAATAATGAAATTACTAATGAGTTTAAAGGCTACTATATAAAAAGTGGAGATATAGATCCAAAAGAAGATGGAGTAGGCTATACTACATGGCCTTCTTTATAAGGGGCTATTTTTATGCTACAATTTTGTAGCTAAAATAAAGGGTTAAGATGTATAAAGAGAAATTAAAAGAGTTGCTTTTAGATAAAGTGATGCCAGATGTGGAAAGAGTTATTGATAAGTTTTTTAAAAAAATTGAAAGAGATAAGACAATCTCTTTAGGAGAGAGAGAAGATTTAAATCAATTGCAAGAGTTACATAAAGAGTGTAGAGAGATTTTAATAGAGATAGAAAGTGGTGAATTAGAGGAGGATGAGGCAAAAGAGATATATGAAGAGCTATCTTCATATTCAAATAATCAAAGATAGACCTCTTTTTCTTCTTTCTTTTTAAACTTCTATTTTATTTATTAATTTTCCAAGTATCATAAAATTGACATATTTTTTATTGATCTCCATTTAATAGGTTATAGTTATAATATCCATTTTATGGGATTAATATCACATAAAGGCAGAGTGATGAGACGGTTAAATTTTATGGTACTTTTTTTTGTAATCTTTTTGTGGCTTTCAACACCTTCTTATCTATATGCTGTAGATAGCGATGGAGATAAAATTGAGGATATCATTGATATTGACGATGATAATGATGGAATTTTAGATAGTGTGGAAGGGTGTTATCCACCATTAGAGACTAATGAATTTGGATTTAGTGAAAAACTATTAGAGATGGCTTATCATGGAGTGATTGCTAAAACAAATAGTGGCTATTCAGTTTGGGGAGGTAGTTCAAATGCTGATGGTTCTACAGATCAACTAACACCTACTGCAGTAACTCCAGATAATAATTATACTTATGAAGGGGAAATTGTAGATGCTACTGCTGCGGCTGCTGGAGACTCAAATTCTGATCAATATTTTATTTTAACTACTAAGGGATTATATGTTTGGGGTATTAGAAAAAAAGCTGGAGTTTATCGTACTACTTTAAATGATGGAATGTATCCAAAAGATACTGATGCTTTTCAAGAATTACCTTTGCCACCAGGAGTTAATGCATTAGATATTAAAAATATTGAGGCAACCAGTGAAAACTTAGCTCTTCTTACTAAAGATGGAGAGGTTTGGATTGCTGGATATAATCCAGCCTTATATGCTGATGGGAATATAAGTAGAGATGATAATTGGCATCATGTATTAACAAAAGATGGTGATCCTTTAAAAGATATTAAACAGATAAAATTAGCACCTGGTAATGCTGCAGCTTTAGATAGTAAAAATCAACTATATGTTTGGGGAGAAGGAGTTACCTTAGGAGATGGTACTGCTGCTCAAAAAATAGAATATCCTACTCCTATGCAAATGCCAGATTATAATGGATCTAATTTTGTCCAATTTGAGATAACTGCTCGAAACAGAAATTATTTAAATGATGGTGGAGGACCAAATAAAACTGCTGCTTATTTTGTTTTAAGTAGTGATGGTAAAGTTCATGTATTAGGAAGTAATGTAGAGATGATTTTAGGGATTGATAATAATGATACTTCTTATCATCAAACAACATGGACATATATGAAAGATGAGAATGGTACTAACTCAATTAGTGATGTTCGCTTTATTAATGTTTCTCATCATTCAGCTTATACTTTATCGGGAGCATTAATTAAAGCAGATGGAACCCTTTTAGAGTGGGGATCTAATGATGAAGAAAAAATTGGTGGTTATGGAGCAGATTTTGTTCCTAAACCAAGTGTTCCAAAAGGGTTTATTCCAGGTGAGCATAAGGCTGTATATGTTGCTCCAGGGGGGCATCTTACTCCTTATTATGGAGCTGATGGGAAATATTATAATGTAGGACACAATGCTGAGGGTGGTTTTGGAGATGGCACCGAAAATGATAGAGATGCATATGAGGGATATACTCTATCAAGTGTTGATATTGTAGCTGGAGAACTTGGAGTTAATGATTTTGATGGAGATGGAATTCCAAATTGTAGAGATTTAGATTCTGACAATGATGGAATATATGATATTATTGAAGCAGGTAATGGAATTAATGATATAGATCATGATGGAAGAAGTGATGAAGATGTGGGAGATAATGGATTAGATAATACATTAGAGACAAATGATACTAATAGTGCTCAGCATAATTATGAGCTATTAAATAGTGATAATAATGGAAGTGCTGATTATATAGATATTGATTCAGATGGAGATGGGATTGTAGATAATATAGAGGCTCAACCGACAGACTCTTATAAAGCTCCAAGTGGTAAAGATGAAGATAAAAATGGAGTAGATGATTTATATGATACAAATGGAGAATGGATAAATCCTACAAATACAGATGGAGATGATCTACCAGATTATAGAGATTTAGATTCTGATAATGATGGAGATAGCGATGCATTAGAAGGGTGGGATAGAGATAATGATGGAAAAGCAGATGTAACTCCAAAAGGTGAAGATATAGATAATGATGGATTAGATGATGGATATGATAATAATACTACAAAAGTAAATCCTACTAATAATACTACTCCTCAAAGTTATCCAGATTTAGATAATCCTGGTAATGATAGAGATTGGAGAGAAGGTCCGCCTAATCCAGCAATAAGTTTAATAAAGAGTGCGAGATTACCAGAGGAGATAAAAGTAGGTGAGAAGATAGAGTATATATTTAAGGTTATAAATAGAGGTAATGTGACATT
>JAADEA010000121.1 GCA_013153675.1 Campylobacterota bacterium | reverse complement strand
AAAAACTCAAGAAGAAGCTAAAAATAATAAAGAAGAGGATGGATATTTTGAAAAGGATCCAACTTGAATATAATATCCTCTCTTTGGTGCATTAATAGCTCTTTTTGGAGCAGTTTTTGTCTCTTTTTTTACTCTTCTTTTTGGTTTTGTTTCTGTTTTTGTATGAGTTTTTGTAACTTTTTTAGCCTTTTTTTCTGCTTTTGGAATAATATTTTGCTCTTTAGTAACGTTCTCTTTTGGACTTTCTTTTTGAATAATTATATCTTCATCCTCTTCTTTATTATTTTTAGCTTCTTCTTGAGTTTTTTGGTCTGCTTTTTGAGCCTCTTCTAATGAAGCAGGAGGGGCTTGAATTGGCTCTTCATCACTCATATTTGGAATAGGCTCAATTGGAGGAGTATTGCCATTTTGCTCTTTTACTTGAGTCATTGTAGCTGCTGGTGGCTCTTTTTTAATACTCTCTTCTACATTTTTTAACTCTGGAGAGGAGGTAATAAATAGTTTTGCTAAAATAACTCCTATTACAAGAAGTATAATAACTAAAGCTAATATTGCCAAAATACCTTTTGATTTACTTTTTTTTGGCTCAGGTTCTGAGAGAATTAAATCATCTAAATTGTGATCTTTCATCTTAAACTCCACTTTCTTTGGGGTATAGAGGCTAAGTCTGTGGTAGATTATAACAAAAAAAGATTGTCATATTGGTTAATATGTAAAATTAAACTTAAAAAATCTTTTAAACTCTTTTATGAAATATCTTTTAGGGAGATAATTTCTCTTGGCAAAATAAAAATATTTGCAATAGATGGATGGGAATATTTTGGTAATATTTTCCATACTCTATATGGATAGTACTCTAATAACTTATTTTCTAAAAGTTTTTTTAATTTATCTTTATCCTTTGTAATAATAAAAGCTCCTATTACTCCATTATATTGAGGGGGTAAAATTACTACTTTTGATATATTTAATTTTTTTAGAGCATAATTAATAATTAAAAAAAAGCTTTTTTCATCTTCTCCTTGAAATTCTATATAAAATCCATCAATTGTAGATAGATCAATAGCAAGGGTAATTTCTTTTTTGAGGTGAAGCTCAATAAGATTGGTAGAGGGCTTTTTATCAATTAGTTTATATGGACTATAGTAGGTTTGTCCTTTTATTGTCTCTTTTGTAGCAATTTTTGGCTCTTTTAAATAATAAGAGCTACTTTTAGATAGTAGCTCTTTAATAAATTGATAAATCTCTAAATTTTCCATTAATTAATAGATTGGTCTATCATAAATTGGGAATTTTTTAGCAAGTTCTCTCATCTCTTCTTTTACTTTTGCTTGAAGAGCAGTATCATTAATATTGTCTAAAATATCTGCTATTCTTGTAGCAATTAATTCAAACTCTTTTTCTTTCATTCCTCTACTTGTAAGAGCAGGAGATCCAATTCTAATTCCAGAAGTTACAAATGGGCTTCTTTTTTCTCCTGGCACTGTATTTTTATTTACTGTAATTCCTGCATTTCCAAGTGCCTCATCTGCATCTTTACCAGAGAAATCTTTATCTAAAAATGATACTAAGATTAAATGGTTATCTGTACCATTACTTACTACATTATAGCCTCTTTCGATTAGTACTTTTGCTAATACTTTTGCATTTGCCTTTACCTGTTTTGCATACTCTTTCCACTCTGGTGCTAAGTTATGTTTAAATCCTACTGCTTTTGCCGCAATTACATGAACAAGTGGTCCACCTTGGATTCCTGGAAAAATAGCACTATTTATTTTTTTTGCGATCTCTTCATTATTTGTCATTATAAGTCCGCCTCTTGGACCTCTTAGAGTTTTATGTGTAGTAGTTGTTACCACGTCACAATATGGGAATGGATGAGGATGCTCATTTGCTACTACAAGTCCTGCTATATGTGCAATATCTGCAAAAAGAAGAGCTCCTACTTCATCAGCTATATCTCTAAACTTTTTAAAATCTATCTCTCTTGGATATGCACTTGCTCCACATACAATAATTTTTGGTTTTACAATTTTTGCTATCTCTAATACTTTATCATAATTTATTCTTCCATCAAGCTCTACTCCATATGTAAAGCTGTGATAATTTTTACCGCTAAAATTTACTTTTGCTCCATGAGTTAAATGTCCACCTTGGCTAAGATCCATTCCTAATATCTTATCATATGGCTTAAGAAGAGCCGTATATACTGCTCCATTTGCTTGAGAACCAGAGTGTGGTTGGACATTTACAAATTGAGCATTAAATAACTTTTTGGCTCTTTCAATTGCTATCTCTTCTACTACATCTGCATATTCACATCCACCATAATATCTTTTTTTAGGATATCCTTCTGCATATTTATTTGTAAATATGCTTCCCATTGCCTCCATAACTTCTGGATAAGTAAAGTTTTCACTGGCAATCATCTCTAAGTGTTCATTTTGTCTTTTAAATTCATTTTCAATTGCTTGATATATTTCTGGGTCAAATTGCTCTATAAAATAACTCATTTATCTTCCTTTTGTTGATTTTCTTCTAAATTTTTTTCTGGTCTCATAGCTGGAAATAGTAAAACATCTTTAATTGAGTGTTGATTTGTAAGTAACATTACAAGCCTATCTATTCCAATTCCCTCTCCAGCAGTTGGGGGCATGCCATAGCTTAATGCTCTTACAAAATCTAAGTCCATATGCATTGCCTCTTCATCTTTTGTTACTTCTTTTGCTTCTACTTGGGCTTTAAATCTTTCATATTGATCAATTGGATCATTTAACTCATTAAATCCATTTGCTATCTCTTTTTTTGCAATAAAAAGCTCAAATCTTTCAGTTATATTTGGATCTTCCTCACTTCTTCTTGCAAGAGGAGATATATCTGTTGGAAAGTGAGTTATAAATGTTGGGTTAATTAATTTATCTTCTACAAAGTTATCAAATAGTTCTGCTTGTAGATATCCAAGAGATAGATTCTCATTTACTTCTATATCATGCTCTTTTAGGTATTTAATAATTGCCTTTTTATCATTTAATATCTCTTTTGGCACATTTCCAATTTGGTTAATTGCATCTAAATATTTAATTCTTTTAAAAGGTGTTGAAAAATCTATCTCTAAATCTCCATATTTAATTTTAGTAGGAAGATTTAGATTTTCTAAAAGATATTTAAATAGCTCCTCTGTTAAATTCATTAAATCTTCATATGTGTGATATGCCCAATAAAATTCAATCATTGTAAATTCTGGATTGTGGGTGTGATCCATCCCCTCATTTCTAAAGTTTCTATTAATCTCAAATACAGCTTCAAAACCACCAACGATTAATCTTTTTAGATATAGTTCAGGCGCTATTCTTAAATATCTATCTACTCCAAGAGCATTGTGATGGGTAATAAATGGTCTTGCATTTGCTCCTCCTGGAATTGGATGGAGCATTGGTGTTTCTACTTCTAAAAATCCTTTTGATTCAAAAAATTTTCTAATTAAAGAGATGATTTTACTTCTTACTTTAAAGATCTCTTTTACCTCAGGATTTACTATCATATCTAAATATCTTTGACGATATTTTATCTCTTGATCTTGGAGTCCATGAAATTTTTCAGGAAGAGGGTGAATTGCTTTTGTTACTAAATTCATCTCTTTACAATGAAGAGTTAATTCTCCAGTTTTTGTTACAAATGGGTACCCTTTTACTTCAATAATATCTCCCACTTCAAATAACTTTTTGGCTACATTATTATAAAATCCTTCTGGCAATTCATCTCTATTATAATATATTTGAACCATACCGCTATCATCTTCTATCTTTGCAAAAGCGGCTTTTCCCATTATTCTAATAAATTTTACTCTGCCAATTAATCTAAACTCTCTACTTTTATCCTCTTTTTCTTCTTTTTCAAAAAGATCTTGATTTTGTTCTATAAACTCTTTTGCTTTTGTTGGAGGTTTAATATTATGAGGATATGGATTAATACCAAGCTCTCTTAACTTTTGAGCCTTTTTAATTCTCTCTTGTACATATTGATTCTCAAAAAACACCTTCTACCTTTCCATATTTTTTTGGCACTCTTTACATACTCCATATATCTTCATAGAGTGCCCTACCATTTTAAAATCAAACTTCTTTGCAACCGCTTCTTGCCTTGCTTCTATTGTCTCATCTACAAACTCTACAATTTTTTTGCATATAATGCAAATTAGATGATCGTGATGGGTATTTTTTGCAATTTCATACTTTTTGCCATCTTTTCCAAAAGAGATAGATTCTGCCAACCCTTCTTCTTCTAATAGAGCTAATGTTCTATATATAGTAGCTATTCCTATCTTAACTCCCGGATTTTTCTCTTTAATCTTATATAAGATCTCTTCGGGAGAGAAGTGCCCTTGGTTATAGTAGAGGGCTTTTAGAACCATCTCTCTTTGATGAGTGAATTTTAATTGTTTTTTTTTAAGAATCTTCTTAAGTCTATCTAAAAAGATATGGTAATTATCCACTTTTACTGATTCCTTGTCAATTCTGGAGTAGCAATTAGTGCATTACCCATCTCTCTCATAGTAGGTGCTAAGTGACTTTTTTCTAAATATTTTTGTAATTTCATATGAATTTTTGGAGTATTGTAGATAGCTACCACGATTAAAGATAAAACAAAGAAATATTTTGCTCCAGAGATAACAAAACCAAGAAGTCTGCTTAAAATAGATGTTTCCATATGAGCTGTAAGAGCTGATAATATTCTTCCAAGACCTACAAAAAATAACCAAATTGCCCCTAAAATTATAAAGAAAGATATAATTTTTAGTGTAGATTCATCTATTTGTAAATTGGCATTACTTTTTATAAATTTTGCAAATGAAGGAGCTAATCTTGAACCTGCAAAGAGTCCACCTATTAAACCTAAAAATCCCATAATCTCTTTTAATGCTCCATTTATTAATCCTTTGAGGGAGAGGAGGACAATTAGGGCTATAATTGTTATATCAAATGGATTTGAAAAGATATTTGTCATTTTTGCTCCTTTTAAGCTATTCCATTATATAGGTGGGGTGGTATGAGTGTTTTTAACTCTTCTGGATATAGAGCATATTTAAATGCTGTTTTTACATCTATTACCCCCTCTCTAATTAATCTTGCTAAATTTTCACTTTGTGTTTGCATTTGACTCTCGCCTCTTCCAAGCTGCATAGTAGAGTAGATTTGGTGAATTTTTCCTTCTCTAATTAGGTTTGCAATTGCATTATTTGTAATCATAATCTCCCATACTGCAGTTCTTCCACCACCAATTTTAGGTAATAGAGATTGGGCTATAACTGCAATTAGAGAATCTGCAAGCATTGCTCTAACCTGGTTTTGTTCTTCTGCATTAAAGCTATCAACAATTCTGTGAATTGTTCTTGGGGCTGAGTTTGTATGCAAGGTAGATAGAACCAAGTGTCCAGTCTCAGCTGCAGTAAGAGCAGCAGATATAGTCTCTTTATCCCTCATCTCCCCAACTAAGATAATATCTGGATCTTGACGAAGGGCATATTTTAAGGCGGTAGCAAAATTTTCAGTATCTCTTTCTACTTGTCTATGAGATATATTACATTTAATTGGATTGTGGAAAAATTCCACTGGATCTTCTACTGTAATAATATGGCGACTTTGAGTAAGATTTGCCTCATGTAACATTGCTGCAAGGGTAGTAGATTTACCGCTTCCTGTTGGTCCAGTAACTAATATAAGACCTCTTTGATGCTCCATTAATTTGGCAAATACTTCTGGAGCAAACAGCTCATTTAGTCTTGGTATTTTAATAGGAATAAGCCTAAAAGCAGCTGCCATCTCTCCCATAGATAGATAGATATTAAAACGAAAACGCCCCTTTCCTTCTAAGATCGCTACTCCATCAACTTCTACACCTTTTTTTAATTTTTCTAAATCTTTATTATCTAAGTAGGGCATACAGAGAGTCTCTATCATCTTTCCAGTTAGAGTTGGATACTCTAATGGATATAACTCTCCATCAATTCTAATAGATGGTTTATGCCCTGGAATTAAGTGAAGGTCTGATCCTTTATTATTAATTAAGGTTAGAAGTAATGGCTCTAAGTTTTCGCTACCCATTTTCTATCCTATAATTGCAGGTACAATAAAGAAATCATCTTTAGTTTGAGGGGCATGCTTTAAAATTATTTCAACTACAGATTCATCTTTTTGAGGTATATCTTCTCTAAGTGGAGTACCATTTTCTAAAATAGAAAAGTAGCTGTCTATATTGGATGTATCAAGTTCATTAAGATTTTCTACATATTCTAATATTTTTGATAATTGCTCAATTACCTCATCTCTTTTTTCTTCATCTATTTTTAGGTATGAAAGATTTTCTAATTTTTCTAAAACTCTATTATCTATTTCCATTTTTTATTCCTTTAAAATTTATAAATTGATTATATATTAAATCTCTTAAATGTTCTAAAAATATCGTAAAATGTTCAATTTTTTATTTTAGCAAAATATTATATAATTAACTTTTAAATTTTTTTAGCTAAAGAAGTTTATTATGAAAAGAAAAATTGATGTTATAGATCTATTAATTAAATTTATATCTTATCCAACTATTACTCCAAAAGAAGAGGGGCTTTTAGATTTTATAGCTTCATATTTAGATAATTTTGAGCCTCTTTTTATACAAAAAGAGGGTGTAAAAAATCTATTTTTAACAAAAAAATTTGGAGAGGGAGAACATCTATTATTTGCTGGTCATATTGATGTGGTACCGCCAGGGGAGGGATGGAATAGTGATCCATTTACTCCAAAGATAGAAAATGGTTATATCTATGGGAGAGGGGCTCAAGATATGAAAAGTGGAGTTGCTGCTTTTGTAGCAGCAATTAAAGATATTGATACATTTAATGGAAGATTATCTATTCTTTTAACATCTGATGAGGAGGGTGAGGCAAAATATGGTACAAAATTGGTTTTAGAAGAGCTAAAAAAAAGATCTCTTTTGCCAGATTATGCACTTGTAGCTGAGCCAACTTGTGAAAAAAGATTTGGAGATGCTATTAAAATAGGAAGAAGAGGCTCTATTAATGGAACATTAATCTTAAATGGTAAACAAGGACATGTGGCATATCCTTCTAAAGCTATAAATCCAATTGAGTTGATTGCTCCAATTTTGCCAAAGATTGCAGGGGTAAATTTAGATAATGGGGATGAATTTTTTGAGCCAAGTAAATTTGTAATTACCTATTTAAAAAGTGGTATGGAAGTTACTAATGTAACTCCTCAAACTCTTAAAATGATGTTTAATATTAGAAACTCTACAAAAACCTCTTTAGATGATATTAGAGAATTTATCCATAAATATTTTGATCATTTGGATTTTATGCTAACTCTAAATCAATCTGCCTATCCATTTTTAACAGATGCAAACTCAAAAATTGTAAAAGTTTTAAGTAAATCTATTGAAGAGGAGCTATCAATAGTTCCAAAGCTTTCAACAGCAGGAGGAACAAGTGATGCAAGATTTTTTGGACAATATAATATACCAACTGTTGAGTTTGGAGTATTAAATGATACAATTCATGCTCCAAATGAGAGGGTAGGGATTGATGAGGTTAAAAAGTTATATAAGATTTTTAAAATCTTTATAAAGAGTTTTTAATGGATATAGCATTTATTGTTGGAGTTGCTTTTATATTTGAGATTTTAGAGCTTGCATGGCAATATTCTCCTACTTTATATGGTTCTCTTCAAAAAGCATATAGAATCTATAAAAAAAGCATATTTTTATTTTTTGCTATGCATATAAATTTTTTATGGATTTTGTATATTTCATTAAAATTTAATCTTTTAAACTTTCCTATACTAATTGCGCTGGGAATGAAAGTTATGGATATTTTTGTTAAATTAGATCTAATTAAAAGATTATTTATTGATACTAAAAAGAGTTCAAAAGAGTATGAAAAGATTTTAACTCAAAAAGTTCCTATTTGGCTCTATTTTACCTCTCCTTTATTTTATCCTTTTATGATCTATCTTGCCTTTGATGCAGGGAGGTTTTAAGATATGATAAGTGAATTTGAGCCACATGGAAATTTATTACAAGCAAAAAAGATTTCTCATAAATTTGACTATTTGCTCTTTAAAGATCTAAATATAGAACTTGGTTATAAAGATTCTATGGCAGTTATAGGAAGAAGTGGGAGTGGTAAGTCAACTTTGTTGCATATTTTAGCTACTCTTTTAAAACCAAATGAAGGAAAAGTAGAGATATTAAATAAAGATATTTATAATTTAAAAGATAGGGAGTTAGAGCTTTTTAGAAGAAGAAATATTGGAATTATTTTTCAATCTCACTATCTCTTTAAAGGAATGAGTGTTTATGATAATATAGAAGTTGCTGCCTTATTAGCAGAAAAGGAGATAGATAAAGAGATATTAAAAGAGCTTGGAATTGATCATATTTTAAAAAAAAGAGTCTCTGATATCTCTGGAGGGCAGCAACAAAGAGTCTCAATTGCAAGAGTTTTAATGAAAAAGCCAAAAATTATCTTTGCAGATGAGCCCACTGGAAACTTAGATAGAGATAATGCTAAGAGGGTGATAGATATATTAAAAGGGTATATTAATCAATATCATGCAGCCTTATTTTTAGTAACTCACGATTTAGAAATTGCCAAAGAGTGTAATAGAGTATATAAACTTCAAAATTATTCGCTCTATGAAGTATAAATATAAAATATATTGTGTATAATCATAAACAAAAAAGGAATTTTTTTTGAGGATGATTAAAAGAAGAGCAATTCTTAAAGGGGGGATAGTTGGTGCAATATCTCTTTTTGGATGGGGTTGCTCAAAAATTCCTTTAATTGGTCCTATAATCTATACCTCAAAAACTTCAATTCCCATAAAAGTATTAAATAAAGCTCTAAAGAAAGCTCTTCCAAGAAGCATTAAGTTTGAGGACAAAGAGGTAATTATTGTTGGAGCATATATTAAAGATCAATTGGTTCATCAAAGATTATTAATTATAGTTAGATTAATATTTAAAAGTTTTGAGATTCCAGAGGGGGTTGGAGCAGAGGGGTCATTTGAGGGATATTTAAGATATGATCCAAGAAGTAGGCTATTTTTTCTTACTTCTTTAAGAGCTAAATCTCTTGATATTTTAGATCCTTTATTGTTAGATTATATTACTCCTGAGACATATAGAAAGATTCCAAATGTGGTAAAAAAAGAGTTAGAGACTATTCCTTTAGTAAAAATGAGAGAAGGATTTGATCTAAGAAAAATCTTATCAATGCAAATTGAAAATGGACATTTAATTATAGAGTATGAGAGAGGATAATTTTTAGGATCTATCCTCTTTTTTATTTGCTTGAGCTATTAAAACTCCTTCTATTAATTTATCTATATCCCCATCTAATATAGCATCTACATTGCTAAAAGCTTGATTACTTCTACTATCTTTTACTTGTTGATATGGTTGGAGTACATATGATCTAATTTGGTGTCCCCATCCAATTTCACTCTTTGGCTCATCTTTATTTTCAGACTCTTTTTTTCTCTTCTCATATTCATATAATCTTGATTTTAACATCTTCATAGCTGCTGCTTTGTTTTTATGTTGGCTTCTATCATTTTGACATTGAACTACAATTCCAGTTGGGATATGGGTAATTCTAATTGCACTTTCTGTCTTATTTACATGTTGTCCACCAGCTCCACTTGCTCTAAAAGTATCTATTCTAATATCTTTTTCTTCAATCTTTATATCTATATCATCTTCTATCTCTGGGGAGACTACTACCGAAGCAAAAGAGGTATGTCTTCTTGCATTTGAATCAAAAGGACTTATTCTAACAAGCCTATGTATACCATTTTCAACTTTTAAATAGCCATATGCATTTTCACCTTTTATAATAAATGTTACATCTTTAATGCCTGCTTCTTCTCCTGGCTGATAATCTAATACTTCTACTTTAAAACCATGTCTCTCAGCCCATCTTAGATACATTCTATAAAGAATACTTGCCCAATCTTGCGACTCTGTTCCTCCAGCACCTGGATGAATTGTAATAATTGCGTTTGAATTATCATGTTTATCGCTAAGCATTGTTTGAATCTCAAGATCTTCAATAATTTTCTTTAAATTTTCACTCTCTTCAAATAGTAGCTCTAAACTCTCTTGATCATTTTCTGCAACACTTAGTTCAAAATACTCTTTTGCATCATTTAATGCATCTTTTGCTCTATTAAAGCTCTCAAGTTGCCTTTGAAGAGAGCGCTTTTCTTGGGATATTTTGGCTGATCTTTTAGCGTCGCTCCAAAAAGAGGGATCTTGTTCTAACTCTTCAATCTCTTTTAATCTCTCTTTTAGTTTTTTTGGTTGAAGAATATTTTCTATATTTTTTACTTTGGTCTCTAAACTTTTTAAAAGCTCACTATATTCATAATTATCCATTTGAGCTATCCTTATTAAAAATTTGGATATGATTTTATCAAAATTCTTTGAAACAAGGATAGATAGAGTGTTGATAGCAAGGAGTATTGAAGAGCTAAAAGATTTTAGGTCAAAGCTTAATGGAAGCGTGGGATTTGTGCCTACAATGGGGGCTTTACATAAAGGACATCTCTCTTTAATTAATAGAAGTGTAGATGAGAATGATTATACAATAGTATCTATTTTTGTTAATCCAACTCAATTTTTAGAAGGAGAAGATTTTTCTAAATATCCAAGAAAAGAAGAGGCAGATATAGAGATTTGTAAAAGGGCAAAAGTAGATATCTTATTTATGCCAAATGCTAATGAGATTTATGCAAAAGATGAGTTAAAGATATTAGCTCCAAAGATTAAAGGATTTATATTAGAAGGGGCAAAACGTCCAGGTCATTTTGATGGTGTTTTGCAAGTTGTATTAAAACTTTTTAATTTAGTAAAACCATCAAAAGGATATTTTGGAAAAAAAGATGCCCAGCAATTATATCTTATTAGAGATATGGTTGAGAGATTATTTTTAGATATTAAAATAGTTCCTTGTGAGATTGTAAGAGATGATGATGGCTTAGCATTAAGTAGTAGAAATGTTTATTTATCTAAAGATGAAAGAGTAAGGGCACTTAGTATATCAAGAGCTTTAAAAAGAGCTGCTAAGCTTGTAGCAGCTAATGTTTTAGATGTGGAAGTTATTAAAAAAGAGATGGAGGAGATATTAAAAGATAATGTTAAAATTGATTATATTGCCTTTGTAGATAGAGATTTTAATGAGATTTCTAAAATCAAGTTAGATAATAGTATTGTTTTAGTAGCTGCATGGGTTGGAAATACAAGATTAATTGATAATATTTGGATATAGTACTATTAAGAATAAGAGCAATTTTTACTTTTGATATAATATATACTACTAAGAGGGGAGGGTAGTAGTATGCAAAGTATCTGCGAAATTGAGAGATATACATATAGTGATTATAAAAATTGGGAGGGTGATTGGGAACTAATAGAGGGTATCCCTATATCCATGGCACCGGCTCCTATGATAAAACATCAAAAACTTGCTTATGAGATGGCTTTTCATTTAAGAAATGAGATAGAAGAGTGCGAAAATTGCGCAATAA
>JAADEA010000005.1 GCA_013153675.1 Campylobacterota bacterium | reverse complement strand
TTTAAAGGCAAAATATACCTACGATATAAGATGATGTGATTATATCAAAAAGAGTATCCATTTTTACTAAAGAATTTGCTAAGTTTTCTTCAAATTTTTTTATTTAAAGAAGAATTTTTATAACTATTTTAAATATTTTAAAGGTAGAAAATTTTATAAAGAAAGATATCCCCATTTTATGGGGAATTTATAAGATAGCGCTTCTTACTCCTAAACAAGCATCTAAAGACTCAAGCTCTTTTATAAGTTCTTTTGGATATGGATTATCTACTCTAATTACAGCCATAGCAAGTCCATTTTGATCTCTTCCAAGTCTAAAATCGGCAATATTTACTCCATATTTAGCAATAATGGTTCCAACAGCTCCAATAACTCCTGGTTTATCATTATTTTTAAATAAAATTAATCTACCTTTTGGCTCTACCTCTAAAGAGTATCCATCAATATCTACAATTCTCTCAACTCTATCTTCAAAAATAGTACCAGAGATCTTTAATAAAGAACCACTATTTGTTAAAAGCTTAATAGTTACTAAATTTTTAAAACTTTTAGAAGAGCTCTTTTTTTCTCTTTCTATCTCTATGCCTCTTTCATTGGCTATAAACTCAGCATTTACATAATTTATATTATCTGCCATTGACTCTTTTAAAACACCTACAATAGCAAAAGTTACAAGTGAGTCAATATAATCTGCAATCTCACCTTCAGCTACCACTTTAATAGCTTTAATTCCACTTCTTGTTAATTGAGCAGCCATATTTCCTATTTTTTGAGATAGCTCTAAATATGGCTTTACAAATTGCGGCAACTCATTCTCTTTTATAGGTAGATTTAGAGCATTTGGATAAGAGATTCCTCTAATTGCCAATAGAGCATTTTCAGCTGCTTGAGTAGCAATATTTCTTTGCGATTCAACTGTATTTGCCCCAAGATGAGCTGTTACTGTTACATTATCCAAATCGAGCAATTTATTATCTGTGGTTGGCTCTTTTTCAAAAACATCTATTCCAGCCATCGCAATTTTTCCACTCTTTAGCCCTTCATACAAAGCATCCTCATCATATAATCCACCTCTTGCACAATTAATTAAGATTACTCCATCTTTCATCTTTGCGATCTCTTCTTTTGAGATCATACCAATTGTCTCTTTTGTTTTTGGAGTATGAATAGTAATAAAGTCACACTTTAATATATCATCAAAATTTGTAGTATACTCAATATCTAAATCTGTTGCTTTTTTAGGATCTATATATGGATCATATGTAATTACATGCATTCCAAAAGCTTTTGCTCTTACTCCAACTCTACTTCCAATATTTCCAAAACCAATAATTCCAAGCTTTTTTCCATAAAGCTCTATACCATACCAATCTTGTCTTCTCCAGATCCTATCTAATTTTAATTGATTATGAGCATATGGAAATTTCCTTGCACAAGCAAGCATATGAGTCATTGTTAACTCTACTGCTGCAATTGTATTAGCAGTAGGAATATTCATTACAACAATTCCTCTTCTACTACACTCTTCAATATCTATATTATCTACTCCAACTCCAGCTCTAATTACAGCTTTTAAATTTTTTGCCTTATCTAAAAAATTTTTATCAACTGGAGTAGGACTCCTTGTAATTGCTAATGTGGCTTTTGGAATAAGATCTTCTAATAGCTTATCTTTAGGAAGATCTGCACCCATTAAAAGCTCTATATCGGGTGCACTCTTTAAGATATCTATTCCACTTTGATGAATATGATCACATACCACTACTACTGCTTTTGACATTTTAATCCTTATTACTTCTCTTTTATAATATCTCCTAAGGTTATCTTGTCATTACTATTAATATTTTTTAGAGCCTCTCTCTCTTCTTGTCTTTTTAATTTTCTTACAGAGACTCTTACCCTATTATTTTTAGGATCTAAATGGACAATTACACCTTTAATTGGATCACCAATATTGATCTCATCCATCTTTAATGGATATAGATCCTCTTTTCTTACTAATGCTTCTAACTCATCATTTAACTCTATAAAGACTCCAAAATCTTTTTTATCTTTTACCTTTCCTTCTACTACATCTCCTACCTTATGCTCTTTTGCAAACTTTTCAATTGGAGACTCCTCTAACGCTTTTCTGCTAAGAGCAACTTTTCCATTTTCAGTATCAATTTTTAAAATTGCAACCTCTATCTCATCTCCTACTTTTAATAAATCAGAAGCTTTTGCATCTTTTTTCCAAGATACTTCACTATTGTGAAGCAAGCCTTCAATATTTCCTTCTAAATTTACAAAAGCTCCAAAATTAGTGATAGATGTTACTTTTCCTTTAACTATATCTTTTGGCTTATGTTTCTTTGCAAACTCTTCAATTGGCTTTGGAAGAAGTCTCTTTTGACTAACTCTTAATCTCTTTTTCTCTTTATCTATCTCAATAACTTCCACATTAATCTCATCCCCAACTTTTAAATAGTCATGAGGATCTTTAACATTTTTATCCCAAGATATTTCAGATACATGCAAGAAGGCTTCTAACTCATCTCCTAAATCTACAAAAGCTCCATATGATTCAATATTGCTAACTACCGCTTTTACACTATCTCCCTCAGCCAATAGCTCATCAATTCTATCCCATGGATTTGGTTTTGCATCTTTAATTGAAAGAGACAATCTTCTCTTCTTAGGATCATACTCTTTAACAACAACCTCTACCTCATCTCCCTCTTGAAAATATTTAGCAGGATTTACAGGTCCTTTATGAGATATTTCGCTAAAGTGAACAAGCCCATCAATTCCATCTACTTCCACAAATAGTCCATATGATGTAATCTTTTTAACTCTTCCCTTAACCTTTTTTGCCTCTATTAATTTTTGAACTTTCTCTTCAAGCTCTTTTCTTTCTCTCTCAATTAAATCTTTTCTTGAAATTACCACACTCTTTTTATCTTTATCTACTTTAATAATTAGAGCTCTTACTTTTTTTCCTATTAGAGATTTTTTATCTCTATTTTTAAAGAAAGACTTTTTATTTGGTAAGAAAAATTCCATACCATCACAATCTACAATATATCCACCTTTATTAAATCCAACAATCTCACCCTCTACGATATATTCATTCTCATCATCATACTCTTTTAAAAACTCTTCTAAAGCAAGCTGTTTTTTTGCTTTTGTATAAGAGACAATTGGAACTTCTCCTCTAAATCCCATTATCATTACTGGGATTTTATCTCCCTCTTTAAACTCAAGCTCACCATTTTCATCTTTTAACTGCTCAATAGATATTTGAGCTTCATTTTTCTTATTTACATCAATACTTGCTTTGCCTTCGCCCTCATCTATCTTTACAATAACTCCCTCTACAATATTGCCGCTTTTTTCTTCTTCCTCAAAAGATTTATTTAAAAGCTCTTCAAAATTCTCCTCAGAATTTCCAAGTTCTAAATCTTTATTGCTCATCTAATCTACCTTTTTCCTAAAGTTTGGGTATTATACAATTTTTTAATTAAAAAGGTTCATATATTAAAAGAGTTTATCTTCTCTATCACCTCTTGAATTATCCAATCTGGGGTAGAAGCACCAGCACTAATACCACATAAATTTTTATTTTCAAACCACTCTTTTTTTAACTCATCTGCATTTTCAATATGATAACTATCTTTACAATAATTTTTACATATATTAAAAAGCTGCTTTGTATTTGAGGAGTTTTTCCCTCCAATAACAATCATAACATCAGCTCTTTTTGCCAACTTTGCTGCTGCATCTTGATTCTCAAAAGTAGCATTACAAATTGTATTAAAAATTCTTAACTCTTTTACTTTTGGTAATAAAACATTGCAAATTCTCATAAATGCTTCTGGCTTTCTTGTAGTTTGAGCCACAATAGCTACTTTAGATAATAAAGGAAGCTCATTTGCCTCTTTTTCATCTAAAATAATAAAAGTATTTTTAGGATCTACCGAATAGCTATATACACCTTTAATCTCTGGATGATTTTTATCTCCAAAAATTACTATAGAATAGCCCTCTTTACTCATTTTCTCTACAATTTGTTGAGGAGCAGTAACAAAAGGACAAGTTGCATTAATAATCTTTTTGCCCTCTTTTTTTAAAACTTTCAAATTCTCTTTTGTAATACCATGAGTTCTTATTACAACTGTATCATACTTTTTTGCCTCTTCTAAATTTTCAACTAAACCTACATTAAAATTATTTTTTAGTCTATTAATCTCATCTTTATTATGAATCAATGGACCAAAAGTTACACTTCCTGGATTCTCTTCTGCAATTTTAATTGCCCTTTTTACACCATAGCAAAAACCATAAGAGGAGGCTAACTCAATTTTCATATATATCTACCTTTGTAAATCTTCCTAAAATCTCAAAGAAGTTTGGAAAAGATGTATCCACACACTCAACATCTTCTATCTCTATTTTGCTTTTTAATCCTGCAATAGCAAAACTCATTGCAATTCTATGATCTCCATAACTATTAATTAAAGCTCCTTTAAAATCTCCCCCTTGTATTCTATAACCATCCTCAAACTCATCTACTTCTATATTACATCTTCTTAAATTATCAACTACACTCTTAATTCTATCACTCTCTTTAACTCTAAGCTCTTTTGCATTTTTTACTATACTCTCTCCCTTTGCAAATGCCATAGCAATAGATAGGGCTGGAAGTTCATCTATTAGCCAAGGAATATTTTTACTAATCTCTACTCCTTTTAGCTCTTTTGAATAAGATACAATAATATCTCCTATTGGTTCAAATTTATTCTCTTTTAAAATAAACTCTACATCTGCCCCCATTTTTTTTAAAACCTCAAAAGCTTCAACTCTGGTTGGATTTAAACTAACATTTTTTAAGGTTACTTGCGAATTTGGAACAATAGCAGCAGCCACACCAAAAAAGAAGGCACTTGATGGATCTGATGGAACTTTTAGCTCTATTGGATCTAATGGTTTATCTAAAGGCTTAATCTCTATAAATTCCTTTTGATCAATCTTTACATTTTTAATTTTTGCCCCCATCCCTTTTAACATTCTCTCACTATGATCTCTACTTAAAAAGTTCTCTTTATAATAAGAAGTTCCATCGGCATGGAGAGCTGCTAATATCATAGCAGATTTTACTTGAGCTGAATCTATCTTTGATTCAAATTTAAAAGCCTTTAATTTTCCTCCTCTAATATGCAAAGGAGCTTTATTTCCAAACTCTCTTCCATCAATCTTTGCTCCAATGCTCTTTAGAGGATCTGCAACTCTCCTCATTGGTCTATTTCTAAGATATTTATCTCCTGTTAATACAAAACTTCCCTCTATACTGCTAAAAAGCCCCATAAAAAGCCTCATAGCTGTTCCTGCATTTTTACAATCTAATATATCAAAAGGCTCTTTTATCTCTTTTGGAGGGGTAATTTGAATCCTATCTTTATCTCTTTTTACCTTTGCTCCCACCTTTTGAATAATATCTAAAGAGGCTAATGTATCTTCCCCTAAAAGAAAATTCTCAATTAATGAGTCTCTATCAGATAGCAAAGAAAAAATAGCACATCTATGAGATATTGACTTATCAGCGGCTATATCAGATATCTCTCCTTTTAAAGGAGAGGTTATTGGAGATACTTTTGCTATTTTCATCTAAGAGTCGCTTTAAAGTTTTCTTCTAAGAATTTTAATATCTCACCCATTGCCATCTCAATATCCTCATCACTTAATGTTTTATCCATAGATTGAAGAGTAAAGCGTAAAGTTAAACTTTTTTTATCTCCAAAATCATCACTAATATATAAATCGAGTGGATAATAATCTTTTAAAATATCCATTTTCTCTTTTAAAGAGCGTAAAGATTTCATAATTTCATAAAACTCTATATCTTTATCTATTAAGATTGATAGATCTTTTGTAACACTTTGAAAGTTTGATATCTCTTTTGCAAATTTCTCTTTTGGCAAAATATCATCTAAATTAAACTCAGCAATAAAAGCATCACTTGGCAACTCAAAATCATTAGCAGCTTTTAGATGAAGTTTTGAGATAAATCCAATCTCTTTATTATCTTTTATTGCAATTGCACTTTGATAAGGATGAGCTAAAAGATTCTTTATCTCTCCTCTTTTTAGCTCAAAATCTCCTATAACTCTTGCTATAGCATCATAAAATTTATCAAAATCTATCATTTGACTCTTTCCAGCAGTTAAAAAAGAGCCTCTTTTATATTCACCAACCCATACAAAAGCTATCTTTTGACTCTCTTCTCTTTTAGCATTAAATACAGATCCTATCTCAAATAGAGATACTCTCTTTTTGCCATAATTTATATTTCTCTTTGCAGCTTCTAAAAGATTTATTAAAATAGTAGTTCTGAGAGTATTTAACTCTTCAACAATTGGATTAATTAACTCTAACTCTTCCTCTAATGTCTCAAAGTTATATTTTTCTAAAAGCTCTTTTTGAGCAAAAGCATAAGTTAGAGCTTCAAAAAATCCTGCACTAACTCCCCTTTGGCGAATATCCCTAATTGCTCTATATCTTTTTGCCTCTTTATTAAATCTATTCTTCTCAATTAAATGAAGAGGTTTAGCCTCAATATTATCAATTCCAATAATTCTTAATACCTCTTCTGCTATGTCATGAATATTTTTAATATCATGCCTAAATGGAGGAACAATTACACCAAATGCTTTAGCATTACTACTACCACTTAATTTAAATCCCAAACGCTTTAATATTGTATGAACCTTACTTAAAGGGATCTCCTCTCCAATTATTTCAAATAGCTCTTGAGTCTTAATAGATATTAAATGATCTTTTGGAGCTTTTCCTACTTTTATTGGTGTTTGGAAAAATTCAACATCACTATATTTATCTATTTGAGATTTAAGATAATCAAGCCCAATATTTAAATCTGATTCACTTCCTCTTGAAGTTTTATAATATATTTCATCTCTTCTTATATCAGGATATTTGGATATGGCATCAATTAAGCAGTCAGGATCCACATAGCTTGCTTCTATTAATATCTCTTCTGAAGAGTCTTTAGCCATAGCCTCTTTATCCATATTTACACCAACAATACTCAAAAGCCTATTAGAAGAGCTAACCTCAATTAGACATCTATCCTTTTCTTTAATATATAAAGATGCTCTATCTTCTTTTTTTAGAGGCTCTAAATCATAAGCTCTTAGAATAACCCCTGTTGCATGAGTAGAATATTTAGTAAGAGAATCTATAAAGCCTTCACTCTCAATTTCTGCAAATGCAAGCCTCAATCTCCAAAGAGCAGGTGTATAAAACTTTGAATCTCTCTTTACTAAAAGATATTCTAAAAAGCCATTTATATTTTTACTCTCTATATTTAATAATCTTGCAATTCCAATTTTTGAAAATCTTTTTGGCGTATATTCTAAATGTTTAAGCTCTATATTAAAAGCAGCTGCCAAATCTCTTGCTACTCCTCTTATACTTAAGCAATCTCCCCTATTTGCTGTAAGTTCCAATTCAAAAATAGAGTCATTTAATAAAGGGTAATCTCTTAACTCTTTACCAACTTCAAGTGTTCCAATAGAATCATCTAAAATCATTATTCCATCTTCCATTTTTGGAAGATTAATTTCAGTAGAAGAGCAGATCATCCCATGACTCTCTACTCCTCTTAATTTAGCCTCTTTAATCTCAAAATTATCTCCCAATTTTGCCCCAACTAATGCTACTGGAACATAGGTTGCATCCCACACATTAGATGCACCACAAACTATCTGCTTAACCTCTTTACCAATATCAACTTGACATACATTTAGCTTATCTGCATTTGGATGCTTTTTACACTCTAAAACCTTTCCTACCACAACCTTTGGAGGAATCTCATACTTTTTATAACTATCTACCTCTAAACCTATCTTATTAAATGTTTCATATAACTCTTTATCGCTAATATTTTCAATATCTATAAACTCTTTTAGCCACTCTCTTGTAACTATCATTTAAACTGCTCCAATAATCTAATATCTCCCTCAAATAAAGAACGAAGATCAGGAATTTTATGCAAAAGCATTGCAAACCTCTCAACCCCAAGCCCAAAAGCATAACCACTTACATCTTTATATCCAACTGCTTCAAATACATTTGGATCTACCACTCCACATCCAAGCACCTCTAACCATCCACTTTTTGAGCAGACTCTACACCCTTTCCCCTCACAAAATATACAGCTAATATCAACTTCTGCTGATGGCTCTGTAAATGGGAAAAAGCTTGGTCTAAATCTAACTCTTACATCTCCAAAAATATATCTTAAAAAGTCTGTTAAAATCCATTTTAAATTGGCAAAAGAGACAACCCCTTTATCATCTACCACAAGTCCTTCTACTTGATGAAACATTGGAGTATGAGTTAAATCATAATCTCTTCTAAATACAGCACCTGGCGCAATCATTCTAATTGGAGGCTTACTCTTTTGCATAGTTCTAATTTGCACAGGAGATGTGTGGGTTCTTAATAGATATGAATCTTTAAAATAAAATGTATCTTGCATATCTCTTGCTGGGTGATTTTTAGGTAAATTTAAAGCTTCAAAGTTATGAAAATCATCTTCAACTAACGGTCCACTCTCTACTGAGAAATTTAGAGCTACAAAATAGTCAATTATCTTATCCATTGTCTCTTTTACAGGATGAAGCGCCCCTTTAAATGAGCTATTAGAAAATAGAGATAGATCTATTGCCTCTTTTTTTAGCTTTTCATTTAACTCTTTCTCTTTTAAAAACTCTAATCTCTCCTCAAAAATTTTTGTAAGAAGAGATTTTAAGTTATTTAAATTTTGAGCAAACTCTTTTTTTTGCTCATTTGGAATATCTTTTAATTTAGCAAACTCTTTTGATAATATTCCTTTTTTTCCAAATATTTCAACCCTTATCTCCTCCAACTCCTTAAGGGAGTTACAATTTAAAATCTTATTTTTTAACTCTTCCAATGGCTACCTCTTTTATAGAAGATTTTTCGTGATTTTATCTAAAATGAGCTAAGAGGGAGGCTAAAAGAATCTTTATGATATACTTTTTAAAAAGCTAAGGAGAAGAGAATGTGCATCTTTTGTAAAATTGTAAATGGTGAGATTCCATCAAATAAAGTAGCAGAAAATGATGAGTTTTTAGCTTTTCATGATATTAATCCAAAAGCTCCTATTCATATATTAATTATTCCCAAAAAGCATATTGAATCATTCCAAGAGGTAGATCCAGAAACAATGGCTAAAATGACACCTTTTATCCAAGATATAGCAAGAAAACTTGAACTTGATATAACTGGATATAGATTAGTTACAAATGTAAAAGAAGATGGAGGGCAAGAGGTATTTCATCTACACTTTCATCTACTTGGAGGAGGAAAATTAAAGTGGGATCATTATCATATAGATTATAAAAAGAATCTATAAAAAGAGAGCAAGCCTCTCTTTTATTTTAATCTATCCTTTAAATACTCTCTTACCTCTTCAAATGAGCCTATAAACTCTACTCTTTCATCTCTTTTTTGTATCTGAAAATCATATAAAGGATCATAATACCATTTTAAAAGAAGTTTAATCCACTCTTTATGATAACTAAGATCACTAAATCTTAATTGATGTCTCCAAGCAGCTTCAATTGAAGCTTTTATTTTATTAAATCTCTCTAATCCAAGTCTCTTTTTTATCTTTAAAAGATTGGCTCTTATAGTATCAATCCAGCTAATATCACTATCTTGATATATAAGTTGAGCCTTTATTACATATTCATTAAAAATATTTTCAACTCTCTTTTCAAATGGAAGATATAAAAGGATAATCTTAGCTCTTTTAAAGTTATTAAAAATAAAATGAGGAATATGCCTTTTTCCTATATTTTGACTCTCATCCTCAATCAATATTTTATTTATATTTTGCTCATCTAAATTGATTAGATCATAATATAAGTTATTTTCAAAATTTATTTGGGTTGGTTGTGGAGTAATATTACCTCCAAAAGCTGATCCTCTATGATTTGCAAGCTTTTCTAAATCTAAAGAGTTATTAAACTCTCTTAATAAAATAGTCTTATTAGAGCCTGTTCTTCCACCTAAAATAATAAAATCCTTTTTAGAAGCAATATTAGCAGACTCTAAGAGCAAATAGTTTCTAAAAGCTTTATAACCTCCCTTTATCCTTGGAACATCAATTTTAAAAGCATCATATATCCACTCTTGAACAATTTTTGATCTTAAACCGCCTCTCCAACAAAATATATTTGCATTAGGATGGTTTTTTAAAAATTCTCCCCACTTTTTTACTCTCTCTTCTTTAATCTTTCCACTTACTAAACTATAACCAAGCCTTTTTGCTGCCTCTTCTCCTTTTAATTTATATTCAATACCAACTTTTTCTCTCTCTTTATCATCCATTAAATATAGATTTATACTATTTAAAAAGGAGCCTTTTTTATACTCTTTTGGAGTTCTAAGATCTATTAAAGGAAACTTTTGTGTAACTATCTTTCTATAGTTATCATTTAATAACATAGATCTATATCCCAAAAATTTTTAGATATTATACCAATTTTAGAGGGTAATAATATTAGAGGTTAAAAAGTTCAACTCCTTTTCCTTGTGGCTTACAACAACTATAGATTTATCTTTAGATAGCTCAATTATTAGCTCATCGATAATTTGAGCGCTATAAGAGTCTAAAGAGGAAGTTGGTTCATCAAATAAAAATATAGAAGGGTCTAAAAGTAGAGCTCTTGCAATTGCTAATCTTTGCTTTTCTCCTTGAGATAGCTCTAAAGCAAAACTATTTAGTCTATTTTTTAACTTATTCCATAAATTAACTCTTTTTAAAACATCTTTTATCTTTATATCTATATTTTCTTTTTTTCTTTGAAGCTTAAGAGGAAAAGCTAAATTTTCATAAATAGATATAGGAAAGATAATTGGATTTTGAAAAATATATAAGATTTCCCTTCTAATTTTGCTATCATCAATAGAGCTATTATAAATATCTACTATCTTATCTTCTATTTTTGCCCTAATAGTTCCTTTAAATATAAAATTATTATCTATATGAAGTTTTGCCATAGCAAGCAAAAGGGTACTTTTGCCTCTTCCTGATGCACCTAATATACCAGTAATACCCTTTTTAAAGGTATAATTTAGATCTTTTAAGATATATCTATCTTTATATCCACAACTAAAATCTATTAACTCTATCAAATAAATCTCCCTTTTTATTTGAGATATATACTAATATTGTTCCAATTAATATTAAAATAGAAGCTAACATATATACTTTTGAATTTTCAATATTTCCATCAATACTTAATAAAAAATAGATTTTATAACTTAAAGCCTCAAAAGGCTCAAACAAAGAGCCAACTATTCCATAAGAGGCTACTGCACCTGTTAACATAATAACTGCAGTATCTTCAATTGCCCTTGCATAGGCTAAAAGAAGAGATTTCATAATATATCCCTTTGAATATCTTAGATATATTTTAAATATTAAATCCCTCTCCTTTGCCCCTAAAGATAGAGCTAAATAGATATACTCTTTTGGAATATTTAATATTCCACTTAAAGATAATTTAACAATATAAGGCAAAATCAAAATAGCCAAGGAGATAGCAGCAAATATTAAAGAGCCTCTTACATGAGGAAA
>JAADEA010000057.1 GCA_013153675.1 Campylobacterota bacterium | reverse complement strand
TTCATTTGGCACATTATAATTATGATTTTGAGCAGTTATTTCTACTAAATTGGTAGAACTATTTTTTACTGGATGATTTCCTCCATGATGTCCAAACTTTAACTTATAAGTATTATAACCATGAGCTATCGATAACATTTGATGCCCTAAACATATAGCAAAGATAGGAATATTTGCATTAATTAACTCTTTAATAATCTCTTTTTCATCTTCTAAAACCATTGGATCTCCAGGTCCATTTGATAAAAATACCCCTTTAATCTCTCCATCTTTAAATTTTTTAATTACCTCTTTAGCACTAAAATTGTGAGGCACAACTTCTACCTCAAATCCAGCTTCACAAAGTTCATTTAAAATTGCCCTCTTAATTCCAAAATCATAGGCAATAATCTTTCCTTTTATCTCTACCTTCTCATATTCTCTATTTTTTAAATTATATCTTCCATGCTTATGAATATAACTTTTAGGAGTACTTACCTCTTTTATATAATTTATCTCTCCAATTTTTGGAGATTTCTCTAAAATTTCTCTTAATTGCTCCTTATTATTAATAGTAGTGGAGGCAACCATCTCCATTGCCCCCTCTTCTCTTAACATCTTTGTAATAAATCTTGTATCAATATCACAAATTCCTATTATATTAAATCTCTTTAAAAGTTCATCTAAGCTTTCTTCTCCCCTATAGTTAGAGTATCTCTTTTGATAGCTTCTAACAATTACTCCTTTACAAAAAGCTCCTCTACTCTCCATATCTATCTCATTAACTCCTACATTACCAATTTCTGGCATTGTAAAAGTTATAAATTGTCCTGCATAACTTGGATCTGTAATAATCTCTTCATATCCACTCATTGATGTATTAAATACTACCTCTCCGACTGCTGTTCTCTCAGCACCAAAACTTTTAGCCTTTATAAAAAATCCATTTTCAAAATATAGCCAAATATCTTTCATTAAAGAACTCCTCTTCTTCTTAACTCTTCTTTCATCAACTTTTCATATATATAATAGTACTCCTCACTCCCTGGAATATATCTTTTTTTCATCCTCTCAATTCTCTCTCTTACTATATCATCTACTTCATTATATATATTAGCAAAAGATCTAAAAGCTTTAAAGATCACATTCTTTACTTGATTTTCATTTGCTTCATACTCTATTAAATAATTTTCATATAGTTCATCTAATATTTTATGAGAAAGATCATTATATCTTTCATCATAATCCATTATTATCCCAAATTCAGGGGCAAGCTTTTTTTTAATCATAAAAAATAGTTGTCTTTCATCAATATTTTGAAGCTCAATATCATCATAATTTTCATCAATAATCTCATTTACTTTATTATCAAGCTCTTTTTCTACTTCTAAATGTTCATCAATAATCTCTTTAACCTTCTCTACAACAGCATCTTTACCTTTTAATAGTTTTACAAAAGGAGCATTTATTAAATCTATTGCTATTTTATTTGCTAAAAATGGACTATGCTCTGGTTTTATTCTCATCCTCTATCCTTTATAAAACAATTGTATCATCCCTATTTGCAGATGTAGAGATAATGCCAATTTTTGTTCCCACCATCTCTTCTAATGCTTTTATATACTCTTTTGCCTCCTCTGGAAGCTCACTAAATTCTCTTGCACCTGCACTCTTTTGCCACCCTTTAAAAGTTTTAAATATAGGCTCAACTCTTTCTAAATCATATGGTAAATAATCAATCTCTTTACCTTCAAACTTATATCCTACACACACTTTTATCTCTTTAAAACCATCTAAAACATCCAATTTCATTAAAGCTATTTTATTAACTCCATTTAATTTTACCATATGTCTTACAGCCACTGCATCAAACCAACCACACCTTCTTGCCCTTCCAGTAGTAGTTCCAAACTCACATCCTGCCTCTTGTAACCTTTTACCATCTTCTCCTTTTTCTTCACTTGGAAAAGGTCCATTTCCAACCCTTGTACAATATGCCTTTGCTATTCCTATTACCTCTCCTATTTTAGAAGGAGCTATTCCCAAACCACTACACGCTCCAGCAGTAATTGTAGTAGAGCTTGTTACATATGGATATGTTCCATGATCAATATCAAGCATAGCACCTTGTGCACCTTCAATTAATACTTTTTTGTTACTATCTAAAGCCTTCCATACTATTAAAGTAGTATCAGCAATATATGGCTCTAATATCTCTTTATACTCTTTTAATTCACTATATAATTCTTCAAAAGTTGGCAACTTTATACCCAAAGCATCAAATTTTGCTCTATTTATATCAAAATATTCTACTATTTTTAAAGCAAGCTCTTTTGGATATTTCAACTCACCAACTCTATGTCCTACTCTTGCTACTTTATCTTCATAGGCTGGACCTATTCCTTTACCTGTTGTACCAATTGCTTTTTTACCTTTTAGCCTCTCCCTTGCTTGATCTATTAGAGCATGATAGCTAAGAAGCAAATGAGCCTTATCTGAAATAAATAATCTACCCTCTAAATTGCCAAATTGTGATATCTCTTTTATAAAATCCTTTGGGGATAAAACAACTCCATTCCCAACTATATTTATAGCTTTTGGATTTAATACTCCAGATGGCAAAAGATGAAGGGCATACTTTTTATTATCTACTACAATAGTATGACCTGCATTATGTCCTCCTCCAAACCTACATACATAATCATACTTTTGAGCAAGTAAATCTACAATTTTACCTTTACCTTCATCTCCCCATTGAAGACCAACTATAATATCTGCTCTATTATCCATTCCTATCCCTTTATAAAACGTGCAATTAATGCATCTAAATTTAGAGCAAAACCAGCTCCATTAATATCATTTACAATATACTCTCCACCAGTAAGATATAAATTATTATCCTCAAATGCTCTAATTAATAAAGAGTCGTAATATAACATTTGAGCATAATATAAAGGAGATATAATTATTCTTTTATACAAAAGAGTTTTTGCTATCTCTTTTATCTTTAAGAGTTCTTCTTTTATATCCATAGGATATTTTGAAAGATCTTCTAAATCTTCTATCCAGCTATAAGGAGTATTTAATATAGATTCTATATTCATCTCTTTAATATCATTAATAGAGATATTATACTTTGAATGTAAAATCTTTGGAATAGCAATATTTGCAATTTGCAATATAGGCTTAAAATCTAATCTTTCAAAAAGCTCTACTGCTATTTTTGCAACCTCTTTCATATTACCTTCAATAATCTCTGCACCAATTTGATATTGCTCATTTGTTGGAAAAGTAAAAACTGGCTGAATATAAAACCACTTTTTATCTTGAGTACTTCTTCCAAGCCTTTTTGTTACAATTCTTACCACATCAATAGTAGAATCGGCTCTTAATGTTACCTCATGATTAGTTGAATCATTTATTCTAATAAGAACCTTCTTATCATCAAAACTCTCGTGTTGATGATAGGAAAAAGCTGGTGTTACAATCTCTTTAAAACCTCTTGCCTCAAAAAAAGATGCAGCAATACTCTCCAGCTCTCTTTTAATTTTAGCACTTTTATTAAAATATAACTTACTTCCGCTTGGGATCTCATGTTCAAAAATCATCCATATAACTCCAAAAATTTCTGATTAAACACCTCTACACCTCTTGCTTTATATTTAATACCCTTTAATCTACTTGCAATTAGCTCTAAAGAGTTAATTACCCACTCAATATCTTGATTTTCAATCAATCCCATATTATTAATTCTAAAGATCTTTCCTTTTAAATGATCTTGACCACCAGCAACATTTACTCTAAATTCTTTTTTTAAAATTCCTCTTATCTCTTCACTTTGCAAATCTTCAATAGCACTCATTGCAAGTGCTGGTGCCTTTGGATAGATCTTATAACCAATCTCTTCTAAAGCCTCTCTTGTTGCTACTCCTCTTGCATATGTCTTTTTATACAACTCTTTTAATCCACCCTCTTTCTCTATAAGCTCAAATATTTTATTCAAACCAATAATTAAGGTAGTAGCAGCAGTATATGCAGTAGTATTTTTTCTCTGTTTAGAAATTTCGCTCTTTAAATTAAAATAATACCCTCTTCCATCACCAATTCTATCAATAGCATAATTGCTAAGTCCAATCATTGCAAGTCCAGGAGGCAACATTAAAGCCTTTTGACTTCCTGCAATTAAAACATCTATATTAGAAGTATCAATCTCTTCAACACCTACTGCAGTAATTCCATCTGCTACTATTGCAATATCTTTATCTATCTCTTTTACAGCTTTAGCAATATCTTCTACTGGATGCCTAAGTCCCCCTGCACTCTCACATACTTGAATAGCTATAGTATCAATATCTCTATCACTTTTTATAGCTTGAATAACATCTTCTACTTTTGCTGGCTCATTCCATTCATACTTTAACTCTTTAAGATCAAAATTAAATGCTTTTACAATTTTTGAAAACCTCTCTCCAAATTTACCAGCATTTATAGTTAATACTTTTTTCTTTGCTACATTTAAAATAGAGGCTTCCATAGCCCCTGTCCCACTACTTGCTAATACAACAGCTTCATCCATTCTAAAAAGCCTAAATAGCCCCTCTCTTGCCAAAGAAAAAATCTTTTCAAACTCTGGAGTTCTATGATGTATAGTTGGAGCTGCCATTGCAACTCTCACCTCTTCTGGTACTGGTGTAGGTCCTGGTGTAAATAAAAGCATAACTACCCTCTTTTATCAAATATAAAAATTAATCGGGTGATTATATCTAAAAAATGTTTAGGAGAGAGTTCAATAATAAAAAGAACCATTACTTGAGAACCTATTAAATAATATTAAGCTTTTTAAAAAGTTTTATATTATACAATATAAGCCTAAAAATTTATTTATACTCCTTTAACAAAAATGTTAAAGGAAGATAAAAGGATGGCAAATGAAAAAGTTGGGCTTAATAGGAAGTGTGCTATTTAGCACCTTTTTAATGGCTGGGAAAAATGTGGCTCCTCCTCCTGCACCTCCAGTGCCAGTAGTTGAGCCTCCACTTGGACTATATGTAGGAGTTGGTGGCTCATATGCTTATAGTAAATGTACATGTGAGGATTTGTTACTTTATGATCCTACAACTAATCAAACTTATGTAGGGCATGGAACTACAAGTGGACATACTTATGGATATAATCTTAGACTTGGATATGATTTTAATGATTTCTTAGGGGTTGAAACAAGATTTCTACATACACCATGGAAAGATGATGATAAAAGTATTAAACATTTAGGACTATATCTAAAACCAACTGCTCCACTTGGAGAAAATTTCGATATATATGCTCTACTTGGATATGGTAGAAATTGGTGCGATACTCAAGATATAAAAGAGAATAGTTTTGCATGGGGAGTTGGAGCTGAGTACCTATTTGGTAAAAAAGTTGGTCCTCTAAAAAAAGGTTTGGGCGTATATATTGAATATAGCGAACCTTTTAGAAAAAACTCTCCTAAGAAAATTAGAACTCATGTAGGAAGTGTGGGAGTTGCATACCACTTTTAAATCACTAAAGGGTATATTCCCTTTAGTGAAAAGTTGTTCACTTAATATATCACTTAAATATTAAAAGCTATTAAAGTCAAATCCTCCAAAATTACTACCAAAATTTGGATCCATATATCCATATCTTGCACTAATATTTCTAAGTTCTATAATATTTCCTTTTGGATCTATTCCTTTTGGACAAACAAGAGTACACTCTCCACATAAAGTACAATCCCAAATTCCATTTTTTTGAATATTATCAATAATCTCTTTTGGCTCTTTTAACCTTTTATCTACTACATATTTATAAGCTCTTGTAAGTGCAAATGGTCCTAAAAACTCCTCATTAACGGCAAAAACAGGGCAAGCACTATAACAACTATCACATAATATGCAATCACTCTCTATTTGAGTTAATTTTTCATCCTCTTTTGTTAAAGTCACCTCTTTATACTCTTTTAAAAAGGCTTTCTCTCTTTTTAGAGTATTTAATTTTTGGCTTCTATCAACTTTTAGATCCCTAATTACTCTATGATAATCTAAAGGCTCTATTAAATCCCCATCATTAACCTTGCTCATACAGGCTAAAGCCTCTTTTCCATTTATTTTAACTGCACAACTTCCACACACCCCACTTCTACATCCACTATCAAAAGTAAAAGAAGAGTCTATTTTGCTCTTTATTTCATAAAAAGCTTTTAATAAAAGATGTGCATTAACGCTATACTCTTTTATTTGATTAGTTCTTTTTATCTTTATTTTCATATAACCCCTCTTTTAATCTCTTTTTAACTTAAAAACAAAGCTTTTTAAAAAAGTATCACTGCTTTTAGGATAATCTCTTCTAATATGTGCACCTCTACTCTCTCTTCTTGCAAGAGCCATAGAGATAATTATAGGTGCAAGAGTTAACATATTAGCCAGCTCTAAAAAATCTATCAGCTCACTATTTGCCTTAATAGAATTATCACTAATTTTACTATTATTAAATCTATACTGTAACGCTCTAATCTCATTTAAAGCTCTATTTAGGGACTCTTCATCTCTTACAATCCCCACTTTTTTAAAGAAAATCTCTCCCATCTCTTCTCTTATATTATAAAAATTTTCACCTTCTTTTTTAAGGAAAAGAGATCTAATAAACTCTTGCATTTTGTATATATGATCAATTTTAGGTTCACTATAAGAGATTCTCTTTGCTCTATTAGCAGCTTCTTTACCTGCTAAATTTCCAAAAGCAATAATCTCTAAAAGGGCATTACCTCCTAATCTATTTGCACCATGCACATGGGTATTACTCGCCTCTCCTACACAAAAACAGCCATCTATTCCATCTACTTCAAAATTGTTATTAACTTCAACTCCCCCCATTGTATAATGAGTAACAGGAAATATCTCAACAGGCTCTTTTAATGGATCTACCCCTTCAAAAACTCTACAAAGCTCTACCTCTTGTGGAAGTTTCTCTTCTAAAGAGGTAATTTTTCTTAAATCCAAAAATACCCTTTTGCCCTTTTGAATCTCTTCATAAACAGCCCTTGCAACTATATCTCTTGGAGCAAGTTCATCTACAAATCTCTCATTATCGCTATTAATTAAAATTCCTCCCTCTCCTCTTGCACTCTCACTAATTAATACATGACTATTTTTTAGAGCAGTTGGATGAAATTGAATAAATTCCATATCACTTACGCTACCACCAGCCCTTAAAATAGCACTAATTCCATCTCCACTTGCCTTATAGCTATTGGTAGTATATCCATAATATATAGCTCCAAATCCGCCAGTTGCTACAATAGTACTTTTTGCCCAAATCTCCTTAATATCCCCATTATTTATATCTAAAAATAAAGCCCCTTTTACTATATTATCTTCAACAATTAAATCTAAAAGATAGTGATGAGTCAATACCTCAATATCTCTATTTAAAATCTGATCTATTAATACCTGAGCAATTTTTAAACCTGTATAATCTTGTGCATAACATGCCCTCTTTGCACTTGCACCCCCAAGTTTTCTTTGAGCAATACTTTTTAGAGGCTCATTAGCATCTATTCTTGAAAAATTAACTCCCATAACCTCCAATGAAGCAATTGCTAAAGGTGCCTCTTGACACATAAGCTCTACCATCTCTTTTTTTGCTAAACCTCTTGCAGCCTTTAGAGTATCATTAATATGGGACTCAATTGAATCTGGCTCCATATTTCCAAGAGCTGCATTAATTCCACCTTGTGCCATTACTGTTTGAGAGTTAGTAATATCTCCTTTTGTTACTAATGTTACATTTGCTTTTTCTTTATGTGCGCTAAGAGCTGCCATTAAGCCAGCTCCACCACTTCCAATTACTAATACATCTATCATCTTTTCTCCAAAAACTCTTTTATATTGTTACAAATTCCCTCTATTAGTTTCTCTCTTGCCTCTTTACTCGTCCATGCTATATGAGGAGTAATTAGTAATCTATCTTTATATTTTATATGAAGTAGAGGATTATCTTTAGAAGGAGGCTCTTTTTCTAAAACATCTAATCCTACATAAATCTCCTTTTTATCAATAACTTGAGCTAAATCCTCCTCATTTATAATCTTTCCTCTTCCCAAATTTAATAAAATAGCTCTATCTTTCATTAACTCAAGCTCTCTTTTTGTAATTAGATTTTCAGTCTCCTTTGTTAAAGGAGCATGAATAGAGATAATATGAGATTTTTGTAATAATTCATCTAAATCTAAATGAGGATAGTTGCTATTTTTATTCTTTTTAGAAGTTGAATAATAAAAGATATTAGCTCCAAATGCCAAAGCAATTTTAGCTACTCCTTTACCAATTGTTCCAAGTCCTATTATTCCCCAATTTTTTCCATTTATCTCCCAAAATTTTCTATCTAAAGAGGTGAATAAGGAGCTTTCAGACCACTTAAGACTCTTTACATAATCATCATAATATCTTAATTGTTCCAATAGATAAAATAGCATTGCAAATGTATGTTGAATAACACTATTTGTTGAATAGGCTTTAACATTTTTTACATCAATATTTAACTCTTTTGCAGCATCTAAATCTATATTATTCATTCCTGTGGCTGCTACACATATACACTTTAATCTTTTAGCATTTATCATAACCGATTTATCAATCACTACCTTATTAGTAACAATAACATCAGCATCTTTTATTCTATCAACCACTTCATTTGGCAATGTAGTTTGATATACCTCGATCTCACCAAAGCCTTTAAAACATCTCAAAGAGATATCATCTCCTAATGTTTTAGCATCTAAAAATACTATTTTCATAATCTACTCCCCAATTGCACTTAAGAATATCTTTCTTTTATGAGGACCCTCTCTATGTTCTAAAAGATATATTCCCTGCCACACTCCAAGATAGAGCGAGCCATCTTTTATAGGAAGAGTTAGAGAAGATCCAATAAAAATATTTTTCATATGAGCACTCATATCATCACATCCTTCTAAAATATGAGTAAACCCCTCCCAACAATCTGGAATAAGAGTTTTTAAAAAAGTCTCAATATCTCTTCTTACACTTGGATCATAATTTTCATTTATCGCCAAAGAGGCTGAAGTGTGCATTAAAAATAGATTTAAAATCCCATTTTTTATCTTAAAATCTATCTCATTAATATATGGAGTAATTAAATAGACACCCCTTTTAAAGGGAGGAAGAGTAATTAGATGTTGTTCAACCATCTAATTATCCTCACATCCACTACCTGTAATTGGAACTAATGAACATCCTTGTGCTTTTTGAAGAGGTATTGGCTCTACTGTTTTATTCTCTTTATTTTCCTTATTTTCGTTGGTTTTATTTTTTTTCTTTGAAAAATATTCAATAATATCTCTATCACCAGAGATTATCTTAATTTTACCTCCTCTTTTTTCTACCAAAATTGGAATAGTAGATATATTCAATGTTCTTGCTAAATACCACCCATTAGCATTTGATGCATCTACTTTTATATAAGAGATATTCTCTTTTTTAAAGAATTCTTTTACCCTTTTGCAATGCGGACAAGTTGGAGATTGAATTAAATATAATCCATCTTTGGCAAATAGAGCTTCATTTTTAGCAAAATTTAGAGTACTTAATGCAATAAATATTGCCAAAAGCGGAACAATTGCCACCATAAAATACTCTTTGGAAGAAAAGAGCAATATAAGCAACAATAATCCATATACTCCTAAACAAAATATACATGGAGTTGGGTTTATAAATAGTTGAGCCCCAATCATTATACTCTCAAAAATTACAGCAGAAAAGAGGGCTATAAAAAATAACTTTTCAAATTCCTTTTTCTTTAGAGATAACCACCCCAACACCAAAATAATAGCTACTGCTCCAAGACCCATAAAGTTTAGATAAATTGGATCAAATCTTAAAATCATAGAAGCAAGTCTACATCCTGTAGCCTCACATAAAGAGCTATGATTTATCTTTAAAAATGTATCTACTCCAATATATACCAAAAGTAATAAAGGAAGTAGAACTCTTGCAAAAAATTTCACTCTCTCCTCCTTTAATCATCCATTTTAGATACTATATTTTTAGCTTTTTCCAAAGCCTCTTCAATATTTTCTCCAAGAGCTAAAGCAACTGCCATTCTTCTGCCCTTATGAGAGTTTGGCTTACCAAATATTCTTACAAAAGTACTTTTTGAAAAAGCATCTTCTGCTACCTTTATTTTTGGATTTTTACTCTCTCTTTTTGCCTTATAGGCACCACTTGCCCCTGCTTTAAAAAATTCAAAATCAAGAGGTAAATTTAAAACTGCTCTAATATGAAGAGCAAACTCACTTTGGCTTTGAGTAATCATAGTAACCATACCAGTATCATGAGGTCTTGGGGATAATTCAGAAAAATATACCTCATCTCCTTTTATAAAAAATTCAACTCCAAATATTCCCCTTCCACCAAGTCCTTCTACCACCTTTTTTGCTATCTCTTCAGCTCTCTTTAGAGCCTCTTTACTCATATTAGCAGGCTGCCATGAGAAGATATAATCCCCATCTTTTTGAATATGCCCAATAGGAGGACAAAATTTAACCTCATAATCATTTTTTATAGTAAGAAGAGTTATCTCATAATCAAAATCTATAAACTCTTCAACTATAAGTTCGCTTGAATCTCCCCTTGCCTCTTTTGCTATCTCTAAAGATCTTTTTAGATCATTAAAATCTCTTGCTATACTTTGTCCATGTCCAGATGAGCTCATTACCGGTTTAATAACCACTGGAAAGCCAAGATTTTTTGCTGCATCTTCTAAACCTTTTAGATCTTTTACAAAAAAGTATTTGCTTGTCTTAACTCCCAAATCTTCAGCTGCAAATTTGCGAATATTTTTTCTATTCATTGTTTTATTAACTGCTTCAGCATTTGGAATTACTCTAAAGCCCTCTTTTTCAGCTTCAAAGAGAGCTTCAATATTAATAGCCTCTACCTCTGGCAAAATAAAATTTGGTTTTTCTCTTCTAATTACATCTATTAGCTCATCAAAATCGAGCATATCTATCACATATGCCCTATTTGCCACTAAATGTGCAGGAGCATTAGGATACCTATCTACTGCTACTACCTCTAAACCTAAGCGTTGAGCCTCAATTGCTACCTCTTTTCCTAACTCACCCGATCCAAGAAGCATAATTTTAATTGAATCAGATTTTAGCGGAGTTGTAAATACCATCTTTTATCCTATTAAATAAGTTTTGAAAAGATTTTAGCAAAAATTTTAAAAAGTGGGAAATATCCCCAAAAATGGGGAAGAAGAATTAGAGTCTTGCTTCGTATCTGCGAAGCATATATAGTTTTTTGAGAATCTTTTTGCGAGTTGCAATCTTCTCTTTTTTTCTTCTTTCTGTAGGCTTTTCATAATATCTTCTTGCTCTTGCCTCAGTAACAATTAGATTTCTATCGCATTGTCTCTTAAATTTTCTATACGCCTCTTCAAAGCTCTCTTTTGGTGATACAACGATTCCTGGCAATCTTATCACCCCCTTCCATATCCAGATTTCCCTTTAAGGGAGGATAAATTGAGGGCAATTTTACCAAATTTTTTTTAGGTTTAGATAAAATTTTAAAAAAGTTTTGAAGGAAAAAGTATGCAAAAGGTCTTTAAAAGCTGCTATGAACTTGATAGAAAATGTTACGAAAAGTATCACTTAACAGAAGATATCTTAATGGAACATGCAGCAAGCTCAATGGAAGAGTTTATTAGAAGAAATTTTCCTCTCAACTCAAAAGTTCTAATAGCAACAGGTGCTGGTAATAATGGAGCTGATGGAATTACTTTAGCAA
>JAADEA010000077.1 GCA_013153675.1 Campylobacterota bacterium | reverse complement strand
AATTTATATGATAGATTTATTCATAATAGTGTAGTAGATATTATCTATTAAGTTATATTTTAGCACTTTTTGATCTAATATCTTTATATAAGAAGATTTAAAATCTTTGGGGAAGATATTAATACTTTGAATATCTCCAGCCATTAAAAAATAAGATAACAATAAAAAAATTTTAATCTTTTTCAACTTCACTCTTTTTTCTATTTTTTAATAGTTCAAAAATAATAATTGCACCAATTCCAATATCAATAGCTACATCTGCAAAGTTAAATACTGCAAAATTAAAACCACAATGCCAATATACAAAATCTACTACACTATTATGAATAAATCTATCATATAAATTCCCAAGCGCTCCTCCCATTAAAAGAGCTAAAAAAAGTGGATATTTTTTTATCCACCCCTCTTTAATAACAAAAATCACCAAAAGCATTATTAAAAATAGTTGAATCCACTTTAAATAGTTGCCTAAAAAGGAGAACATACTAAAGGCAACTCCTCTATTTAGATGAAGTTCAAGAGATATACACCTACTTTTGTATTCAAAACCATTTAAAAATAGCTCTTTTGTAGCCTGATCTATTAAAAAAGTACCCAATAGGGCACTTAAAAATATAACCCACTCCCTCATTAACTTAAAGCTTTACTAAAGAATTTAGAAGATCTATCCATTAACTCATCTAATACTCTCTCATTCTCTCCCTCTAAAAGGAGTCTTAATTTATTTTCTGTTCCAGAGTATCTAAATAGATGTCGAACTCCAGCTTTTTCTATATCATTTAAGAGCTCTTTATACCCCTTTAACTCTTCTAATGGAATTTTTCTATCTACATTTAAATTTAACTTCTTTTGAGGATAGAGTTCAAATGGATTAAATAGCTCACTTGCCCTTTTATTCTCTTCTACTAAATATGCTAAAGCTTGAAGAG
Organism: Campylobacterota bacterium; assembly: GCA_013153675.1. The sequence continues at coordinate 10,981 of JAADEA010000077.1, read as the reverse complement.
CACTTAAAATTCCATCACCTGTTTTTGCAAAATCACTAAATATAATATGCCCACTCTCTTCCCCACCAAAGTTATAGCCTCTCTTTTGCATTAATTCAACTACATTTTTATCACCAACTGCACTTCTTTCTACTTTTATTCCATGTTTAGCTAAAAAGTCATCTAATGCTAAATTGCTCATTACAGTAGCAACCATTCCATTATTTTTTAAAACTCCTCTTCTTTTTAAATATAGGGCAAGAACTGCCATTAATTTATCTCCATTAACCACCTCTCCCCTCTCATCAACAATTACCACTCTATCTGCATCTCCATCTAATGCTATTCCTATATCTGCCCTATATTTCCTTACTGCATTTGCCAATACCTCTGGATACATTGCACCACAAGCCTCATTAATATTAAATCCATTTGGCTCATTGCCAAGAACTATTACATCTGCTCCAAGCTCTTCTAAAATAGTAGGAGCTACCTTATATCCAGCTCCATTTGCACAATCTACAACTACTCTTATATCAGACAACATTAAATGTTTTGGAAAAGAGTTTTTAATATGTACAATATAGCGTCCTATTACATCATCTATTCTTTTAGATTTTCCAATATCTTTATCTGTAGCTTGAGATGAATTGATAAGATCAATATCATTATATATCTCTTCAATCTTACTTTCAATATTTTTATTTAATTTATTACCCATTGAGTCAAAAAATTTAATTCCATTATCATAGTAGGGATTATGACTTGCACTAATCATAATACCAGCATCACATCTCATATTTTCAGTTAAAAAGGCTATTGCAGGTGTTGGGAGAGGACCAACTTGAATTACATTATATCCAACTGCAGTTAATCCAGAAACAATAGCATTTTCAATCATATATCCACTTCTTCGCGTATCTTTACCAACTAAAATCTTATTTGTATTTGAATAAGGACGAAAATAGATTCCTGTTGCCATTGCAAGTTGCATTGCAGCAGGAGCTGTTACAACTTTACCAGCTTTTCCTCTAACCCCATCTGTTCCAAATAATTTCACCTTTGCTCCTTCAAAAAATTTAAATAATTTTATCTAAAAAGAGAAAAATTTAAAATATAGTTAATATATTTTTAATTTATCTTTAGATACAATTCGCTCACATTATAGAGTGGCAAATTTTAAAGTTAAGGAAAATTGATGGCAAATCACAAATCTGCTAAAAAGAGAATTAGACAGACAAAAAAGAGAACTATAAGAAATCGTTTCTATAAAACAAGAATTAAAAATATTGTAAGAGCTGTAAGAGAAGCAGTAGCAGCACAAGATCTTGAAAAAGCCCTTGAAGCATATAAGATAGCAAATAAACAGATCCATCACTATGTAAGCAAAGGTGTAATTAAAAAACAAACTGCCTCTCGCAAAGTAAGCCGTCTTGCAAAGCTTGTAAATAGTCTAAAAAAATAGTGCCTTTTGGCACCCCTCAAACCCATCTTAAAAGATTAGATTATGCTAAAAGAGAAGTTAGAGCCCTTTATTAAAAGATATGAAGAGATTACAAAAGAGCTAAGTTCTCCTGAGATAGCAAATGATATAAAAAAGCTAAAAGAGCTTAGTAAAGAGCAATCTAATCTTGCCCCTTTAGTTGAAAAAGCAAAAGAGTATATTGCCACCATAGAAGCAATAGCTGAGAATAAAGAACTTTTAAACGATAGTGAATTAGGAGAGCTGGCAAAAGAGGAATTAAATGAGTTAGAACCAAAAGTGCCTCTTTTAGAAGAAGAGATTAAGCTTTTAATGCTTCCTAAAGATCCAAATGATGATAAGAATATCTATTTAGAACTAAGAGCTGGAACTGGTGGGGATGAGAGTGCTCTTTTTGTTGAAGATCTATTTAAAATGTATTTAAGATATGCAGAAAAGCAAGGGTGGAGAGTTGAAATTGTAAGTTCATCTGAGGGAAGTGCTGGAGGTTATAAAGAGCTTATTGCCTTAATTAAAGGAGAAAAAGTTTATAGCAAATTAAAATATGAAGGTGGAATTCATAGGGTCCAAAGAGTACCAGCAACTGAAACGCAAGGAAGAATACACACCTCAGCAGTCTCAGTAGCTGTAATTCCAGAGATAGAGGATGTGGATATAGAGATAAAACCAAATGAGATTAAAATGGATGTTTATCGATCAAGTGGATGTGGTGGACAAAGTGTTAATACCACAGATTCTGCTGTACGTCTTACCCATATTCCAACTGGAATTGTAGTAGCTATTCAAGATGAGAAATCTCAGCATAAAAATAGAGAAAAGGCTATGAAAATCCTAAAAGCAAGAGTCTATGAGCAAGAGATGAGAAAACAGTTAGAAGCTACTGCAAGCCAAAGAAAATTACAGGTAGGAAGTGGAGATAGAAGCGAAAAGATTAGAACATATAACTATCCTCAAAATAGAATTACTGACCATAGAATCTCTCTTACTATATATGCTCTTGATGAAGTAATGAATAATGGAGCATTAGAATTAATTATTGATCCCCTTATAGCTCATGCTCAAGCTGAAGCAATAAAAGAGGCAGGATTATAGCCCTCTTTATTCCCTATTTAGGAAGAGGCTATGCTACATATTGCAATTGATAGAGGTGGAACTTTTACAGATATATATGCTATTTATAATAATAGAGTCTATGTAAAAAAGATTTTGAGCGAATCTCCATATTATGAAGACTCAAATACTCAAGGTGTTATTGAGATATTAAAAGAGATATTTCAAAAAGATATAGACAAAATTGATATATCTCTTATAGATTCCATTAGATTTGGAACAACAGTAGCTACTAATGCTCTTTTGGAAAAAAAGGGTGCTGATGTTACTTTGGCAATTACAAAAGGTTTTAAAGATCTATTAGAAATTAGATATCAAAATAGAGAAGATCTTTTTGAGTTAAATATAAAAAAACCTCCCTTATTATACAAAAATGTAATTGAGATTGATGAGAGAGTCATTATTGAAAATAACAAACCAAAAGTATTAAAAAAATTAGAAAAACTATCTATTAAAGGCAAAGGTTCACTGGCTATTTTATTAATGCATAGCTACAAATATAAAGAACATGAAGAGCTTTTAGCTAAAATGGCTCAAGGTTTTGATATTGTAGTAGAATCAAACAAGATATCTCCTTCAACAAAAGCTATTGAGAGGGGTGAGAGTGCCTTAATTGATGCATATCTAACTCCCATAGTAAAAAGCTATGTTAAAAAGATATTAAAAAACTTTAAAGATAAAAGAAAAATCTTCTTTATGAAATCTGATGGCAACTTAGCAAATAGTGATGATTTTAGAGGAATAAATGCCCTATTAAGCGGTCCTGCTGGAGCAATATCTGCACTAAAAGCTCTATATGAAAATGAGCCCTTAATTGGTTTTGATATGGGTGGAACCAGTAGCGATGTTAGTAGATATGATGGAAAAGTAGAATTAAAATATGAATCAAAAATTTCAAATTTATATATATCTTATCCTATGGCAGATATTCATACAGTAGCAGCTGGAGGTGGGAGTAGACTTTTTTATAAAAATGATATGTTTCTTGTAGGTCCAACTTCAAGTGGCAGCAATCCAGGTCCTCTTTGTTATGGAAGAGGAGGATATTTAAGTCTTACAGATGCAAACTTAGTTACTGGAAGGTTAGATATAGACTCTATTGGAGCTATTTTTGGAAAGAATTCAAATGAAAAGTTAAATAAAAAACTATCTATAGATGGCTTTTTACCAATAGCAAAGAGTCTAAAAAGAAGTGTAGAAGAGATAGCAGAGGCTTTTATTGATGTAGCAAATGAAAATATGGCAAGAGCTATAAAAGAGATTACAATAAAAAAGGGATATGATCCAGCTAAACATACATTATGTGCCTTTGGAGGAGCAGGTGGACAGCATGCAGTAGGGGTAGCAAGAAAAGTTGGAATTAAAAAGATTATTATTCCTCGTCATAGTGGAATTTTAAGTGCTATGGGAATTGCCCATGCAGTTGAGGCAAAAGATCATTTTAAAATTGTAGAAAAAGAGCTAAATAGTTTTGATGAAAGGCTATTTGATAATCTTCCCAAAGGAAAAAGAAGTATATTTCTAAAATTTAAAGATACTGAGATCTCTTTAGAGATAGATTATAAAGATAACTTTGTAGAAGAGTTTTATAAAAGATATAAAGAGATATTTGGCTTTATTTTAGATAGGGAAATTATTGTAGAAAAGATAAAGAGCCAAAGTATATCTAAAGAGATAGAGTTTAAAAGAGAAAAGATAAAAAAGGAAAAAAGCTCTCCTATAAAAAGAAGCAAAATTTTTATAGATGGAAGCTATAAAGTTGCTTCTTTATATAAAGATATAGGTGCAAATCAAAAAATTATTGGACCAGCTCTTATTTTGCAAGAGACATCAACTATTGTTTTAGATGAAAACTCTTATGCCATTGCAAATGAGTATGGAGATATTATTATATATTTAGAAGAAAAAGAGGAACAAAAAGAGAATATTAAAGAGGCTAAATTAGCTCTTCTTGCCAATAGATTTGGATTTATAGCATCCAAAATGGGAACTATCTTACAAAAAGCTTCTGTCTCTGCCAATATAAAAGAGAGACACGATTTCTCATGTGCCATTTTTGATAAAGATGGAAATTTAATTGTAAATGCCCCTCACATTCCTGTTCATTTAGGAAGTATGAGTAGTGTTGTTAAATCTATTATTAAAAAATTTCCATCTCCTAAAAAAGGTGTAACATATATTACTAATGTACCATATGAAGGTGGTTCTCACCTCCCTGATATTACTATTGTAACTCCATATATCGAAAATAATCAAGTAAAATTTTGGGTAGCAAGTAGAGGACACCATGCAGATATAGGTGGTATAGTCCCTGGAAGTATGCCACCTTTTTCTACCTCTTTAGAAGAAGAGGGTGCTATTATTGAGGCATTTGAAGTGATAGAGGATTTTAACTTTAAAGAAGATATTTTAAGAGATATTTTTAAAAGAGCTAAAGCAAAAAATATTGATGATAATATAAATGATATAAAAGCTCAAATTGCCGCTAATATGGAAGGAATTAAAGGTGTTTTAGAGATAGAGGCTAAAGATAGAGATTGGTTTTTTAAAGAGATATTAAAAAGTAGTAAAAAAATAGTTAAAGAGTTCTTTAAAGATATCTCTTTTAAAGAGGCAGTAGATTATTTGGATAATGGAGCAAAAATATCTTTTAAAGTCTATAAAAAAGATGAAAAGATAGTATTTGATTTTCAAGATTCATCAATTCAGCTTCTATCTAATCAAAATGCCCCATATGCAGTAGTAAAAAGTGCAGTTTTATATGCAATTAGAGTAATGATTCAAGAAGATATCCCACTAAATGAAGGATTAATAGAACCTATTGAGATATTAGTAAAAAAAGATTCAATATTATCTCCATCTAAAGATGCAGCAATTGTTGGAGGAAATGTAACAACTTCTCAAAGAATAGTTGATGTTATTCTAAAAGCATTTAATATATCTGCTGCTTCTCAAGGATGTATGAATAATATTATCTTTGGAAATGAAAAATTTGGATATTATGAAACAATTGGAGGAGGAGCAGGCGCTACAAAAAACTCTAATGGAGCAAGTGCTATTCATACCCATATGACAAATACTAAAATTACAGATGTAGAGGTAATAGAGAGAAGATATCCTATTATGATAGAGAGATTTGAAATTAGAAGAAATAGTGGAGGAGATGGAAAATTTAAAGGGGGAGATGGAATTATTAGAGAGTATAGATTCTTAGAAGATTTAGAAGTAGCAATATTGAGTGAGAGGCGATCTTTTACACCTTTTGGGCTTAATGGTGGAAAGAGTGGGAAAAGAGGTGAAAATATATTAATTAAAAATAATAAAAGATATAATTTAGGTGGAAAGGCTCAACTCAAAGTAAAAAAAGGTGATAGATTAATTATAAAAACACCTGGAGGGGGCGGATATGGAAAAGTATAAAATATTAGTTGCAGGAGCTGGAGGAGTTGGAGGCTATTTAACATATATTTTAGAAAAAAGTGGATTTAAACCATACCTTTTAGCAAGAGGAGAAAATTTAGAAGCTATAAAAAGAGATGGATTAAAAATAATAAATAACCAAAAAGAAGAGATCATTCATCCAAATGTTAATGACTCTTTTGATGAATCTTTAAAATTTGACCTAATTATTATAGCCACTAAATCATACTCTCTAAAAGAGCTTTTAAAAAATATTAAAAAAAACATTAAAGAATCTACCATAATTTTACCTATCCTAAATGGTATAGAGATAGAAAAAAAAATCCAAAAAGAGATAAAAGCCACAGTTATAAAGGGATGTATCTATATAATCTCTCATCTTATTAAACCAGCTACAATTAAAAAAGAGGGAGATGTGTTTAAGTTATGTATAGAAGATAAAAATTTAGAACTAATTAATAGTATTTTTAAAAAACTGCCTATTAGAGTAAAGATAACCAAAGATATAGATCTTGAGATATGGAGAAAGTTTCTATTTATATCCCCTATGGCTGCACTTACTTCTCTTTATAATATTCCAATGGATCAAGTATATAAAAGATATCCTTTACTTTTTGAGGGAATGTTAAAAGAGATAAAAGAGGTGGCAAATAGTATTAAAGTACCAATTAATAATGAGGATATTAAAAGAACCATTAAAAGTGCCCTAAATGTTAAAGAGAATACAAAAACATCTATGCAACTTGACTTAGAAAAGGGCAAAGAGAGTGAATTTGAAACCTTAATAGAGCCTCTTTTAGAGATAGCATCAAAAAATAATATAGAGCTATCTATCTATCCACAAATATATAAAGAGCTGAAAGAGAAATATGAGCTTTGATAGTAGGGCAAAAGATTGGGATAAATTAAAAAGAAGAAGAGAACTTACATTTAATGCTGCAAATAAAATAAAAGAGCTTCCATTAAAAAAGAATTTAAATATATTAGATATAGGTGTGGGCACTGCCCTTTTAGCATCAGAGTTTAAAGATATTGCTTCATTAATTGTAGGAGTAGACACCTCTATTGAGATGTTAAAAGAGTTTAAAAAGAAGATGCCAAATCAAATTGCTATAAACAAAAATATTTTAGAGTATGAGCCAGATATTCAATTTGATCTTATCATTAGTTCAATGACCCTTCATCATATAAAAGATATTCCTCTTTTATTTAAAAAAGTATATAAATGGCTCAAAAAAGATGGCTTCTTTGCTTTTGCAGATTTGGCAAAAGAGGATGGAACTTTTCATACAAATGGAAATGAGGGAGTGTTTCATTTTGGTTTTTTTGAAGATGAAATTATCAAAATTGCCAAAAGTGCAAACTTTAAAAACTTAAGGTGCGATAAAATATATACTATTGTAGAAGATAAACCAAGACCATATGATATTCTCTTATGGAGTGGTCAAAAGTAAAGGAGAGCTAATGGCAAAAAGAAAATATTATCCAAATCCAAAAAAGTGTGAAAATGCAAATATTAAAGGAATGGATGAGTATTATAAATTAGCAAATTGGGCAAAAGAGGATTATGAGGGCTTTTGGGATCATTTTGCTAAAGAGAAGCTAGATTGGTTTGAAGCATATAAACAAGTATTAGATGAGAGTAATGCACCCTTTTATAAATGGTTTATAGATGGGAAAATAAATGTATCTTATAACTGTATAGACAGACATTTAGATAAAAGAAAAAATAAAGCAGCAATTATATTTATTGGAGATAGAGGAGATAAACAAGTTATAACATATTTAGATCTATACAATAATGTAAATAGATTTGCTAATTTATTAAAAAATCAATTTAATATAAAAAAGGGAGATAGAGTTATTCTCTATATGCCAATGATTCCAGAAGCTATATATGCAATGCTTGCATGTGCAAGAATAGGTGCTATCCACTCTGTGGTCTTTGGAGGATTTTCAGCTGAAGCCCTAAAAGATAGAATAAATGATGCTGAGGCAAAATTAATAATTACTGCAGATGGAGCCTTTAGAAAAGGAGCTCCTTATATGTTAAAACCAACAGTAGATAAAGCTTTAGAGTTTGGTTGCGATAGTGTAGAGAGTGTTTTGGTAATAAAAAGGAATAATCAAGATATAAATTGGGTAGGGAATAGAGACTTTGATTATAATCAGCTAATTGAGAAAGAGAGCACAAAGTGTGAACCAGTTCCATTAGATAGTGAAGATCCTCTATTTTTGCTATATACATCTGGAAGTACAGGCAAACCAAAAGGAGTTCAACACTCTCAGGCTGGATATTTACTTTGGGCTCAAATGACAATGGAGTGGACATTTGATATTAAAGATAATGATACATTTTGGTGTACAGCAGATATTGGCTGGATTACAGGACATACCTATATTGTATATGGTCCTTTAGCAGCAGGTGCTACTACTATTGTTTTTGAAGGGGTTCCTACATATCCAGATGCTGGAAGAGCATGGCAAATTATTGAAGAGTTTAAAGTAAATCAATTTTATACTGCTCCAACTGCCATTAGGGTTTTACATAAACTTGGAGAAGATGAGCCTAAAAAATATGATCTCTCCTCTCTTAGAATTTTAGGAACAGTTGGAGAGCCAATAGACCCTGCAGCATGGAAGTGGTATTATGAAGTAGTTGGGAATAAAGAGTGTTCAATTGTAGATACATGGTGGCAAACAGAAACAGGAGGGCATATGATTACTCCTTTACCATGTGCTACACCTTTTGTACCATCCTCTACTACATACCCACTACCAGGAATTATGGCTGAAGTACTTCATAGAGATGGAACAAAAACAAAAGATAATGAACAAGGATTATTAGCTATTACAAAACCTTGGCCAAGTATGATTAGAACAATTTGGAATGATCCTCAAAGATTTATAAAATCCTACTTTAGTGAAATAAAAAGAGATAATGAATGGATCTATTTTAGTGGAGATGGAGCTATTAGGGATGAAGAGGGGTATATTACAATTATAGGAAGAGTAGATGATGTAATTAATGTAAGTGGTCATAGACTTGGAACTGCAGAGATAGAATCTGCTATTAAAAAACATCCATTAGTAGCAGAAGTTGCAGTTGTAGCAAAACCAGATGAGATAAAAGGAGAATCTATCTTTGCTTTTGTTGTATTAAAAGAGGATATTAAAGATCTTCAAAAGCTAAAAAATGAAATCAATGAAGTAATTGCGCAAGAGATAGGAAATATAGCAAAAGCAGATAATATAGCAGTTGTTCCGGGATTACCAAAAACAAGAAGCGGTAAAACAATGAGAAGAATTTTAAGATCCATTGCTAAAAATGAAGAGATTAAACAAGATACATCTACTCTTGAAGATCCATCAGTAGTTGAAAAGATAAAAGAGGTAGCCAATAAGCTAAGGAAAGAGAGTTGAAAAGAGGTGTAATTTTATTATCTCTTTTTTGTGCTACTTTATTAGCAAAAGAGTCAATATTAGCATTTGTAGGAAGCGCAAGTAAGCCTCCTACAATAAAAGCTGCTAAAGAGTTTGAAAAAAAATATAATATTCATGTAGATTTAATTTTTGGAGGTTCTGGATATCTCTTATCTCAAATGAAGCTTACTAAAAGAGGAGATATATATTTTCCAGGCTCTTCAGATTATATGCAAAAGGCTATTAAAGATAATATTGTAATTCCTGATAGCAAAAAGATTGTAGTCTATTTAGTTCCAGCAATTAACGTAGCAAAAGGAAATCCAAAAAATATTAAATCTCTAAAAGATTTAACAAAACCAAATATTAAAGTAGCCATTGCCAACCCGCAAGGAGTCTGTTTAGGGGTATATGCAGTTGAGATTATTGAAAAAAATTTTAATAAAAAAGAAAAAGAGCAATTTAGAAAAAATCTAATTAACTATACATCCTCTTGCTCTAAAAGTGCTAATGCAATAGCCCTAAAACAAGCAGATGCTATTATTGGATGGAGAGTATTTCAATATTGGAATCCAAACCTAATAGAGACAATTCCACTTAAAAAAGAGGAAATAGCAAGAGTTGGCTATATTCCAATTGCTATTTCTAAATTTAGCAAAAATAAGAAGGCTGCTAAAAAATTTATAGATTTTTTAACTTCAAAAGAGGGTCAGAAGATATTTGCCAAATATCACTATTTTACTACATTAGATGAAGCTTTTAAATATATTGGAGAGAAAAAAAAAGTTGGAGGAGAGTATTTTGTGCCAAAGGAGTGGCTATTTAAATGAGCTTTAAAAGAGTTGCTATATTTCACTCTTTTTTAATTCTACTAATATATGGAGGATTAATTATCTCTATTGGCTACTTTTTTGATAAAGACAATTTTTTTGAGACAATTACCTCTCCAAGAGCTATTTTTGCAATTAAAAATACTCTATTAGCTGCAACAATTGCTACATTTTTAGCCACTATTATAGCTTTGTTTGGAGGATATGCTCTATCAAGATATCAATTTAGAGGCAAAAAAGTCATAGATACTATTTTAGAGTTTCCAATGGTTGTATCTCCTGCAGCATTAGGAGCAATATTGCTTATCTTTTTTAACAACCCTTTAGGAGAGTGGATACAAAATAATATAGTTGAGTTTGTATTTACATTTTGGGGTATAGTATTGGCACAATTTGTTACCATTGTAGGGGTAGCTGTAAGATTTATAAAAAGCTCTTTTGATGAAGTATCAATTGAGTATGAAAAGAGTGCGAAATCTTTAGGAGCTTCATCTTTTTATACCTTTTTTACAATTACTCTTCCTTTAGCAAAAAAAGGAATTGTTGCAGCAATTATATTAAGTTGGGCAAAAGCTGTGGGAGAATTTGGAGCTACAATGACTTTAGCTGGAACAATGGCTTTTAAAACAGAGACTTTACCTATTGCTATATATCTTCAATTAGAAAATGCAAATATTAAAGGAACAGTTACTTTAATTATTATTTTAATTATTATAGGGCTTGGAGCTCTATTTAG
>JAADEA010000068.1 GCA_013153675.1 Campylobacterota bacterium | reverse complement strand
AGCGTTTATTGGAGATATTTATTAAAAATATAACAAATTTTTTAAAAAATTAATTTAATAAACAATTTTTTAAATTAGATATTTCTACTATTAGAAGCTAATTTAGAGGATTTATAAAATAAAAAATCCCCAAAAGGGGATTTTGGAAGGAGAGGAGTGAGGAGATTATCTTACAACGCCACTACCACCAAGATGTTGTACATCCGCAGTTAAAGCTTTGATTGATGGATCCTGTGCAACTGCTTTACATACAGTTGTATCTCCACTTGCTGTAACTTTTACAGTATTGTTTGTTGCATCATATTTAAATTTTAAACAAGCTGTTTCTTCACTATCGCAAAGTGCTAATTCAGTACCACTTATTGAAGCTGTTTGTGCATCTGTCTTACAATCTGTCTTTTTAAAAGGTACATTTGTAACTTGGGATACAGTCGTGTTACCATCTTCAAACTTTTTTTCACCTTGGGAAGTATAAAATGCTTTCATATCTGCAATTGCAGTTCTTGCATTTGCTACAATATTTGAAACTTTTGCATCATCTCTTGTAGCACTTAACTTTGGAATAGCAATAATTGCTAAGATACCAATAATAACGATCACGAAGATCAACTCAATCATAGTAAAACCGCGTCTCATTTTTGCTCCTTTAATTTTAATTACAAGCCAAATTATGCCATAAAATGGATTATGTGTCAATATCTTTTAGAATTTTTTCAATTTCTTTTTCATAGTTCATACTTTTTGCGGCTAATCTTAAATATGCCTTTAATAATTTTTCAATCTCATTATCTCTATCAAAATTAACTCCAGAAGCTTCTAAATCGCTTTGAACAAACTCTAAAAAATTATCATCTAAATTTTTTGCTTTAATTCTAAGCCCACCAAATGTTACTACTAAATCGCCCATTATCTATCCTTTTACATATCTTCTAAAATTACTTCTAAGTTACTTAATAGCTCATTGATCTCTTTATCTTTAGCTTCTAACTCCTCTTTTAATCTTTTTATAGTCTCATCTTTTTCTTTTAATTTTTCAAGAATATCATCATCTTCTAAGCTCTTTAATCTCTCTTTTAGCTCTTGATTCTCTTTTTGGAGTTTATTATACTCCTCTTTAAACTTTTCAATTTTATTTTTTAGCTTCTCTAATGCTGTCATTCTTCAACCCCGTTTAATTTCTATTTTGAATATAATATCATATTTCCTCTTGTAAGGAGTTCACATATTTGTTAAAATCTATCAAAAAAGAAGGGAGTAGATTTGGCAAATTTTGATTTAATATCTTCATATAAGCCAGCTGGAGATCAGCCACAAGCTATAAAAGAACTTACCAACTCTATATTAAAAGGGAATAGATATCAAACTCTTCTTGGAGTAACAGGATCTGGAAAAACTTTTACTATGGCAAATATTATTCAAAAAAGTAAACGCCCTACGCTTATAATGACGCATAATAAAACTCTTGCGGCTCAGCTTTATAGTGAATTTAGAGCTTTTTTCCCAAATAATCATGTAGAGTATTTTATTAGTTATTATGATTATTATCAACCAGAAGCATATTTACCAAGAGAAGATCTATATATTGAAAAAGATAGCTCTATTAACGCTGAGCTTGAGAGATTAAGACTTAGTGCTATGGCTTCAATTTTAAGTTTTGATGATGTAATTGTAGTTGCTTCAGTATCTGCTAATTATGGACTTGGAAATCCCCTTGAATATAAAGAGATAGTCCAAAAATTAAAGGTAGGACAAGAGTATAATCAGCGCTCTTTATTAATGAGATTAGTAGATATGGGATATAAAAGAAATGATTCCTTTTTTGATAGGGGAGATTTTAGAGTTAATGGAGAGGTAATTGATATATATCCAGCATATAGTGAGGATGTTGCAATTAGAATAGAATTTTTTGGTGATGAGATAGAGACTATTTATACCTTTGATATCTTAACTAATCAAAAAATAGCTACATTAAAAGAGGTTACTATCTATTCTGCAAATCCATTTGTAGTAGGAAAAGAGAGATTATCTCATGCAATAAAGAGTATAGAAGAAGAACTTGATGAGAGATTGAAATTTTTTAAGAGTCAAGGAAAGATGGTTGAATATAATAGATTAAAGCAAAGGACAGAGTTTGATTTGGAGATGCTTGAGGCAACTGGTACATGTAAGGGGGTAGAGAATTATTCAAGACATCTTACAGGTAAAAAACCTGGAGAGACTCCATATACTCTTCTTGACTATTTTGAGTTAAAGTTTGGCAAAGATTATTTGGTTATTGTAGATGAGTCTCATGTAAGTTTGCCTCAATTTAGAGGAATGTATGCAGGAGATAGAAGTAGAAAAGAGGTATTAGTAGAGTATGGCTTTCGTCTTCCAAGTGCTCTTGATAATAGACCATTAAAATTTGAAGAGTATATTAATAAAGCACCATCTTATCTATTTGTATCTGCTACTCCAGGAGAGTTTGAGATTAAAAACTCTTCTATTATCACTCAGCAGGTAGTTAGACCAACAGGATTACTTGATCCTATTATAGAGGTTGTAGATAGTAAAAGACAAGTAGAGCATCTATATGATGAGATTAAAAAGGTTATAAAAAGAAAAGAGAAGGTTTTAGTAACAGTATTAACTAAAAAAATGGCAGAAGAGCTTACTAAATATTATAGTGATTTGGGATTAAGAGTAAAATATATGCACTCAGAGCTTGATGCAATAGAGAGAAATCAAATAATTAGAGCTCTAAGAAGTGATCAATTTGATGTTTTAATAGGAATTAACCTCTTAAGAGAGGGGCTTGATTTGCCAGAGGTTTCATTAGTAGCTATTTTTGATGCAGATAAGGAAGGATTTTTAAGGAGTGAAACCTCTTTAATACAAACAGCAGGAAGAGCGGCAAGAAATGTAAATGGAAAAGTTATTATGTATGCGCAAAAAGTGACAAAGTCTATGCAAAATGCAATTGATATTACAAACCAAAGAAGAGAAAAACAAATTGCTTATAATAAGGAGCACAATATTACTCCAAAAAGTGCAAAAAGGAAATTAGATACAAATTTAAAGACAGAAGATGAAGCAGCTCTTTTAAAAAGAGAACTTTCTAAAGAGAAAATGCCAAAGAGTGAGAGAAATCGTCTTATTAAAGAGCTAAAAGCAAAAATGATTGAAGCTGCAAAAAAACTTGAATTTGAAGAGGCTGCAAGATTAAGAGATGAGATAGCAAAACTCAAAAATCTTTAGTCTCTTTTTTTTCTATCTTTTCTAACCCTTTATCTAAAAGGTAGCAAAATCTAAGTCCATGTAAAAATATAGCCCATGAGATAAATATCCATAAAAAGAAAAAGAGAAGAATGCTTACACTACCATATATTGAGCTATATGTTTTATTAAAAGAGATATATAGTAAAAATAGCCATTTTGCTAAATACCAAATGAGTGATGCTAAAAAAGAGCTAATTGCTGCACTTTTAGGAGATACTGGCTCTTGAGGGGAGAGTTGATAGGATATATAAAAGATACCCCATATAATTAAAAAAGGAATTAGATTAATTATTGTATTTAATATAAAACCTAAATTAAATCTATCTAAAAATGAGGTAATAATTGAGGTTAGCCAAAAAGATAGCCCAAGGGCAAAAGGGATAAATATAAGTAAGAAAAAGTATGTTTTAATTGCCTCAAATGCTTTTCTTTTTGGAGTCTCAAAAATATCATTGACTATATAGTCATAATCTTTAAAAAAGAAAATTGCAGCAATTGTAATATATCCAAATCCAATATAGCCCATTTTATTAGCATTTCTTACAAATTCATCCAATTTTTCCATAATAACTTTTGAGTTTGTTGGCAATAGGGCTTCTTGAATTAAAGAGTGAATCTTTATATAGTAGTGGTTAAAAAATGGAGTATGAATAGTAATTGATAGAATAATTACAAGTAAAGGAATTATAAAAAATATTGTACTCCAACTCATACTTGCAGCATAAAAGCCTATTCTATCATCAAATAGATTGTTTAAAAAGCGCCTAAAGAGGCTAAAGAGCTCTTTTAGCTTTTTTAGATCTATTTTTAGCAATTATAGCCCCATTTTTCCTGGATTTAAAATATTATTTGGATCAAAAGCCTTTTTAATATCTCTAAATAGTTGTAGCTCTTCTTCTGAAAAGGCTATATTCATAAAAGAGGCTTTGCTAATGCCAATACCATGCTCTCCACTTAGCGTTCCTCCTAAATCTACTACTAATTTAAAAATCTCTTCTATTGCTCTATATCCTTTTTTAATCTCTTCTTCTTTTGAGCCATCTACCATTACATTTACATGAATATTTCCATCTCCTGCATGTCCAAAACAAGGGATGGTTAGATTATATTTATCTCCTATTTCATATATCTTTTTTAATGCAACTGGAAGCATGCTTCTTGGAACAGATATATCTTCATTTAGTTTTTTAGTTCCATAAATTGTAATAGATGGAGATGCTCCTCTTCTTGCTCTCCATAATTCATCTCTTTTTTCTTTTTCTGTGGCAATAATAAAGTCTGTGGCGCCATTTTCAAAAAAGCTCTTTTTTAATGTGTTTAATTGAAAATCTATCTCCTCTTTTACATTTCCATCTACATCTCCAATTAATAGTGCTCCTGCCTCATCTGGAAGATCAACTTTCATTTTCTCTTTTACTGCCCTTACAACTAAAGAGTCTAAAAATTCCATTGCTACTGGATTGGCACCTGCTGCTAAAGATTTAAATACTGCATTCATTGCATCTTCAACACTTTTAAATATTCCCATATATGAGCTTTGAAATTTTGGTTTTGGAAGAAGTTTAAGAGTAATTTGAGTAATTATGGCTAACGTTCCTTCGCTTCCTGTTAATATTCCTGCAATATTATATCCTGCTACATCTTTTATAGTTTTTTTACCAGCTCTAATAATATCTCCATTTGCTCTAACTGCTCTTAGAGCCATTACAAAATCTTTTGTAATCCCATATTTAGCAGCCCTCATTCCTCCAGCATTTTCACTAACATTTCCTCCAATTGTTGAATACTCTTCACTTGCTGGATCTGGAGGATAAAATAGCCCTTTTGCCTCTACTGCTCTTTGGAGATCTTTATTAATAACTCCAGGTTCCACTGTTGCCGTCATATTTTTCTCATCAATTTCAATAATTTTATTCATATGTCTATCAAAAGAGAGAACAATACCGCCATTTACAGGTAATGCTCCTCCTGTAAATCCACTTCCAGCTCCTCTTGGAACAATAGCTATTTTTCTTTGGTTGCAATATTTTAATATTTTTGATACATCATCTTCATTTCTTGGGAAAATTACACAATCTGGTTCATATTTTTCTCTTGTAGCATCATAACTATAAGCAATTAGATGAGGTTTGTCTATATGAATATTCTCTTTTCCTACAATTTTTTCTAACTCTTTGATATCTTTTATATCCAACATATCACAACTCCTAAAATAATATTTTTAGATTATACAAAATGGAGGCTATTTTTTTTATTTAAATTTGGAAATTAGATATAATATTAGTTTAAGAAAGGAGGATAGGGGCGTTGGCAAGAGGAGTATTAATATTAATTTTTTCTACCTTTTTTCTTTTTGGAGGATTAAATTTAAAGTTTTGGAAAAAGAATGAAACATTTATAGAGTATTTAAAGAAGAACCATATAGATCCAAAATCTTTATATGAAAAGATCTCTCCAGCAGATATGCAATTTTTAGCAGAAATTCAAGCAAATCAGCCTTTTTTTGAATCAAGAGATAAGTTTGGGCTAAAAGAGGCTCATTTTCCATTAGGTGAAGAGATGGAGATAGTTTTAAAGAGAGTAAATAAAAATGATTATATTTTTGATATTGCTCCTTTAAAATCTAAAACTATAAAAGATAGAGTCTCCATAAAAATTTCTAAAAATTTCTCTAAAGATCTATTTGATAAGATAAAACACCCAAGTCTTGCTTTATTTTTAAAAAATATTTTTAATGATGTTATAGATTTTACGAAGCTTCAAAAGGGAGATGAGATAACATTTATCTATTCTCAAAAGAGCTATTATGGTTATCCTTTAGGAGAACCTCATATTAAAGCTGCACTTATTAGACATAAAAATAGAGATTTTTTAGCTTATAAAGATGAAGATGGAGATTTTAGAATTTGGATTAGTGATAAAGGGGAGATAAAAAGAGTAAAAAAAGAGCTTCCGCCTTTTGGATATCCTTTAAAAAATTTAAGAGTTACTTCAAAATTTACTTATAAAAGATGGCATCCTATATTGCATAGATATAGACCACATTTAGGAGTAGATTTAGGGGCAAAAAGTGGTACTCCTATTCATGCCATAAATAGTGGAAGAGTAGTATTTTCTGGATGGATTAGAGGTTATGGAAGGGTTATTAAAATTTTGCATGATGGAGGGTATCTCTCTTTATATGCTCATCAAAGTCAACTTTTGGTCAAAAAGGGAGATTGGGTAAAAAAAGGGGATGTAATAGGAAAAGTTGGTAGTAGCGGAATTAGTACAGGTTCACATTTACATTTAGGACTATATCGTTTTGGAAGAGCAATTGATCCATTAAAAACGATTCAAAAAAGTATTAAAAGAGCAAAGCTATTAGCCTCTAAAGAGAGGGCTATTAAATTAAAAGAAGAATTAAAATCTCCTACATCTACACCTCCTAAAAGTGCTCTTGCATATTATCTTAATTTAAAGTCAATTAGAATTAATCCTCCTAAGCCTTTTGTATGGGATAGGGTTGCATTAATTAAAAGTAAAAGATAAAATTCCAAAAAAAATTTTTTGGAGTTTTATCTATGGATTTAAAAGAGGCAAAGGCTATTTTAGAAGAGTTACTAAAAGAGCCAGAAAAGTTTGAAGATAAGCATCCTGCTGATATTGCTAAAATTTTAAAAATTATATATTATGAAGAGGGCAAAGAGAGCTTTTTAAACTATATTAAAAAGATTCCTATTGAGTATTTAGGAGAGATTCTACTTGAACTACCTGAACATATAAAAGATGAGGCATTAGAGGAGCTCTCAGTTGAAGAGCTTTTAGAAGCAGTTGATGAGCTTGATAGTGATGATGCAGCAGATTTAATTCAAGATTTAAGTGATTTAGATGAAGAAAAAGAGCAAGAGGTTTTATCTAAACTTGATAGTGAAGATGCTCAAGATATTAAAAGGCTTATTGGTTATGAAGAGGATCAAGCTGGTTCTATTATGCAAACAGAGCTCTTTAGTGCTAAATTGGATGAGAAGATCAAAGATGCTATTGAGCGTCTTAAAGAATTAAAGGCAAAGGATGAGCTAAGCAATATTCATCAAGTATTTTTAGTTGATGATTTTGGTTTTTTAGTTGGTTCAATTCCTCTTGAAGATGTGATTACTTTTGATTTTAATAAGACTTTTAGGGACTATTTAAAAGAGAGATATAAAAAGGTTTTATCTGTTAGAGCAACTGATTCTATTGATGAGGTTATAAAACTATTTGAAGATTATGATTTGGTTGTATTACCAGTAGTTGATAGAGATGGGAAATTAATAGGAAGAATTACCTCTGATGATATTTATGATATGATTGAAGAGAGGGCAACAGAACAAATTTATAAAATGAGCGGAGTTGATGAGGAGAGTGAAGAGGAACAAGATATTAAATTAATTACCAAAAAAAGAGCAATTTGGCTTGGAATTAATTTAGTTACTGCTATTTTAGCCTCTTTTGTTATTGGTCTATTTGATCAAACAATTCAATCATATGTAGCTTTAGCTGTATTAATGCCAATAGTAGCTTCAATGGGAGGAAATGCAGGAACACAATCTTTAACTGTTGTAGTAAGGCAAATTGCTCTTGGAGAGTTAAGTTGGCAAGAGGCAAAAGGTGCAATTTTAAGAGAGGTTAGTGTATCTTTATTAAACGGATTAATTTTTGCTTTTATTATGGGAGCAATTGCCTATTTTTGGTTTCATGATTATAGGCTTGGTATTGTAATTGCTATTGCAATGGTTATTAATCTATTTTTTGCAGGATTATTTGGAGCTTTAATACCTTTAGCTTTAAAGAGAGTAGGTATAGATCCAGCTGTTGCCTCATCAGTACTTTTAACTACTGTTACTGATGTAGTTGGTTTTTTTGCATTTTTAGGACTTGCAAAAGTGATTATTTTAAAGGGATAGTATGGAATTTAGAATAGAAGATTTTGAAGTAAAAGAGTTAGAAAAAGGAAAATATATAAAACCATTTTTAGTTACATATAAACTAAATGGGCAAAAAAAGAGTTGGGAAGTAGTAAAAGTTTATGATTCAGTAGCCATTTTGATTTATCATAAAGAGCATAAAAGTTTTATTTTAGTAAGACAATTTAGAGCACCTCTTTATTTTAACTCTAAAGTAAATGGAGGGGTTACAGTAGAGCTTTGTGCTGGGCTTGTAGATAAAGATCTATCTTTAGAAGAGATTGCCGCAAGTGAAATAGAAGAGGAGTGTGGTTTTAGAGTAGAGCCTAATAGATTAAAGAGAGTAAATTCTTTTTATACATCTGTGGGATTTGCTGGTTCTAAACAGACTCTATTTTATGTAGAAGTTAGTGAGAAAGATAGAGTAGGAGATGGTGGTGGAATTGCTGGAGAAGAGCAAATTGAGGTAATAGAGATTCCTATTTCTCAAATAGAAGAGTTTATTTATAATGAGTCAATTCCAAAAACACCAGGGCTTTTATATGCTCTTTGTTGGTGGCAAAGGGAGTTTATCTAACTCCAACCCCCAATGGCCAATTAGGTCTAATACTTTTAATATTATCTTTTTCATTTGCTAATATTTTATTCATAACTTCTACATCACTCTTTTGAGAAATATTATCAAATACTATATATCCAATAGATAATTTTCTTTTAAATTTAAGACCATACTTTTGGGCAAAAGCTTCTAAATCTATATTAGAGTCTTTAAATTTAATTAATAGACCTCTTTTAGTAAATGGTATTTGGCTATTTGTACTTCTTGCATTAATGCCCTCTTGTTTTTCTAAAAGCATTTTAGGAACTATTAATTTTCTTTTGATTCCATTATCAATAATTGTAATAGAGCTTCCAAATAGAGAGAAACTAAGAATAGTAATTAGTAGATATTTCATTTTTTCTCCTTTTAATGTCCATATACTTTAAGAGATATATTTCTTATTGTGCCATATTTTTGGTTGTAATTGTTGTCTTTTATAGTAATTGTCCAATTTCCATTTGAACTTTCATCTAAAAATCCTGGGGTTGAGAATCTAAATCCTCCATCCATCCATCCTCCAGATACTTCAGTACCATTTTTAACCATTAAAATTTTTGTGCCAGATGGAGAGGTTAGATATATATCTAAGTCTGAAGCAGAAGTAGTAGAGCTATCAACTGTTAGTTCTACCCACTCTATTTTTAAATTATCTGAAATATTAATATTAAATGTTTTAGTCTCTAAATCTCGTATAGTTTGATTTGGAGAGATACTATTTTGAGTGGTTGTTTGTGATGGAAGAAGAGAATATCCACTTTTACACTCATTAATCATACCATCTAAATTGATTAAACCAAATCCATAATCTCTACTAAAGTGGTATCCAGCACCATTTCTTATCCAGCTACTATTTGATGAATCTACTTGAGTTGCATTTTTAGCAATTAAATATTTAACATCTCTCCATGTAAGGTTTGGACATGCCTCTAATAAAAGAGCTACTTCACCGCTTACCATTGGTGCTGCTGCACTTGTGCCTATCATATTATAGCTGTAATTTTTTTGTGTATCTGCACTCCAAGTATAACTTCCTCCCCATCCTTCAATAGTAGTAGTTCCAATTGATGGTTCATTATTGTTTATTGAACCTCCATAAGCTGAAACTAAAATATTAGCTCCTGGAGTAGAATATGAAGCAACTACATTTGTATCTTTAAGTGCTGCTACTGCAATTGCATATTGATTATTAATCATATATTGAATATTTGCATCAGCATTATTGCTTCTATCATTTCCAGCAGCAAATACATAAATTCTACCTTTGCCATCTCTTAAATATTTTGTTCCTTTTTCCATCAATTCATCATAAATTGTCTCATTATTAAAATAACTTCCCCAGCTACAATTGGTAACTACTACATCTTCCATTCCACTACCTGAGAAAAATAGTTTTTCTAAAGTAGAGATACTTTGATCACTAATCCAGTTGCTTGCAGCAATTTTTGCAAAAGGTGCTACTCCTCTTACTCCTACTTTGTTAAATGCTCTTGCTGCTATAATCCCAGCAACTTTTGTACCATGAGCTGCATCATCTCTATCATAGTCTGGTTCTGGATTTCCTATTTCATCTTTATCATAGCTTCTACTTCTATCTATATTTGCCTCTAAATCTTCATGGTATATATCAACTCCTGTATCGACTACTTGAACTATTATTCTATTATTTCCATTAAATCCCATTACTCCATGGTTTTTATAAACTTTCATTAATCCTAAATCGTTGCCAGAGGCTGGTGCTTTATCATCTTTTGTTAATCTTCCTCTAATTGATTGTATATGCCATTGGTTATAGAAAAAGAGATCTCTAAAGGATGCACTTGAATTATCTGACTCATTACCATCTAATATATTATTTCCATTTTGATCATTACTATTTTTATCAAGTCCTAAATAATCTTCTATTGAATCTGGAATATAATCTAAATCACTATCTTGGTGATTTTCATTATATGAAGGTAAAATTTTAATAGAAATATCTTTTGTTTGAGATTGTCCATCTTTTTCTAAAAGTAGTGTTACTTTATATGTACTATTTTCTGTGACTTTAGATGGATCTTTAAACTTCAAGATCCATATATTTGGATCATAAGATGATTTTTGCAATGTGAAAAGATCTGCATTTTCTCCACTAATAGTTAAAGAGTAATTTGATGGAGAAGTTTTATCTGTAGACTCTACGCTAAATGAATATATACTATCTTCTCCTTTTACAACTTCAAGAGGTATTGTAGAAGAAGGAACAGAGATATTTAGAGATTGTAAGGTAGAGCTTGAAATAGTAGTACTACTTCCTCCTCCGCTTCCACAACCAATTAGTATACTCAAAAGAGGTATAGCTAATAACTCTTTTCTCATTATTTTAATCCTTTAATAATCTTTGCAGCCTCTTTTGCATGATATGTAATAATTATATCAGCTCCTGCTCTTTTAAAGCTTAACAATACTTCCATCATAACGCTATTATAGTCTAAAATTCCCTCTTTTGCAGCCATTTTTAACATTGAGTATTCTCCACTTACATTATATACAGCAAGGGGAAGTTTTGTAGCTTCTCTAATATCTCTAATAATATCTAAATAGGCAAGTGCTGGCTTTACCATTAAAATATCTGCACCCTCTTTTTCATCTTCAAGACTCTCTAAAATTGCCTCTCTTCTATTAGCTGGATTCATTTGATAGCTTTTTCTATCTCCAAAAGATGGTGCACTTTCTGCTACATCTCTAAATGGACCATAAAATGCACTTGCAAATTTAGAAGAGTAGCTCATAATTGGAATATGCCAAAATCCCTCTTTATCTAAACCTTCTCTAATAGCCTCTACCATACCATCCATCATTCCACTTGGTGCAATCATATCTGCTCCAGCTTTTGCATGCAAAATAGCTTGTTCTTGAAGATTTTTTAATGTTATATCATTATCTACACTATTTAAAATGGGGTCAATTACTCCACAATGTCCATGATCTGTATATTCACAAAAACAAAGATCTGTTATTAATAATATGTCTTTATGGACCTTTTTTATCTCTCTAAGAGCTCTTGAAATAATTCCTTCTTCATCTAAAGCTTCGCTTCCTACGCTATCTTTAATATCTGGAATGCCAAATAGAATAAAAGCCCTAATTCCAAGCTCTTTTGCCTCTTTAATCTCTTCAATTGCCATATCTATACTTAATTGGGCAATACCTGGCATTGAGGCAATTTCATTTCTTATTTTCTCTCCACTTTTTACAAATATAGGATATATAAAATCATTTGTACTAAGTGAAGTTTCTTGTAAAAGATCTCGAATTATTGGATTAATTCTCTTTCTTCTAAAGCGTGTAAACATCTTTTTCCCTTTTTAATAAGAAACTATGAGATTATAGCATAGCTAAAAAGTAATATTGAATTTTATTCCATATAATCAAAGTAAATATTAGAAGCCTCTTTTTTTAGCTTAGATTTATCAAATTTTTTTTCCACAATTTCTTTAAAGGAGAGATTTTTAATTTCAATTAAATATTGAATTAATATTGCATTTAATATCTCTTTTGATTTTCCCCTATCTTTTAGAATATTTGATTCTGAGTATATATGTGATAGATCTTTAC
>JAADEA010000065.1 GCA_013153675.1 Campylobacterota bacterium | reverse complement strand
TAAATTAAATTTTTTTTGCAATTCCTCCTTTAGATTAAAATTGATCTTTTCTAATAGAAAGTAGAATCTATTTTTAGAGCGTGTACCTCTTGAACCATACTCTAAGTAGTAATAGATTATCTTAAAAAATAGCTCCTTTGCCATCTCTTTTGGAATAAAAATATTTAAAGATTTAGCACTTTCGTTAAATTTTCCTCCCCCATATAGATTAAATCCAATTTTTCCATCTTTTTTAGCAATAGCAAACAAAAGATCATTATTCCAAAAATTAAATAAAACATCTTCTTGAGCTATTATTGCACAATTAAATTTGCGAGGGAGCATACCAAATAGATCTGGATTTTTTATAATCTCTTTTGATATCTCTTTAATGATTTCAAAAGCTTCAAAATAAGAGCTTTTTGTAAAACCATCTAAAGGATCTGTAATAATTGCCCTTATATTATCTGTAAGAGTTTGGTAAGAGGTGAGATTATTTTTTTGTAATATAGAATAGATTTCGAGTAGATTTTCTCTTTTTATATTATGAAGCTCTATTTGACTTCTTGCAGTAGCAATTGCATTGATTTTAAATTTTTCTAAAATTTCTATAATTACTTCTAACCAAGAAATATCTATCCTTCCTCCATCTACTCTTAATCTAATCATATATCTATTTTCCCTTAGAGGAGAGTAGTATATTCCAAAATTTTTTAGAAAAAACTCATCCTCCTTTGTTGGTTCTTTAGAGCTTTTTAAAAACTCCTCTAAAGGATATGAGATAGGATGGAGTTTTACTTTTAATTTTTCAATTCTATTTAACTTTTCCATGGATAAGATTATAACAGATAATTATTGGCATAATAATAGATGATTTTTTCAAAAGGAGAAAAGATGAAGAAAATTTATATTATAATGGCAATAGTTCCTATTTTTCTAAGTGGTGGCGATTTAAATATAACAAAAGAGGGGGATAGGTTATTTAGAGAGTATTGTTGGGGTTGTCATCATCAAACATCTATGGCTTTTGGACCATCTTTTAAAGAGATAGCAAATAAAAGAGATAAAGGATTAATTATAGCTCAAATTGTAGATCCAGAGCATACATATAAGAAATTGGGATATAAAAGAAATTCTATGCCTGCATTTAAGGATTTAAATGCCACAGAACTTGAGATATTGGCAGATTTTATTTTAAGTTTTAAAGATAAAAAGGAGAAATAATGAAAAAGCTTATTATATTTTTCTTTAGTGTTGTAGTACTTTTTGGATATGAGTTTAAAGATAAAGTTTTTGTAGTTGAGAGGGAAAATAGTGCATTAGCAATTATTGATAAGGGAAAATTTGTTGGTGAGATTAAAAATATGCATAACTTTAACCATGCGGTTGTAAAATTTAAAGATAATGATGGTTATGCTATTACGAGAGATGGATATATTATAAAATTTGATCCTATTAATAATAAAAAGTTAAAAGAGTATAAAACATCTAAAAGTGCAATTGGATTTGTAATTGGAGATGATTTTGTAGCTGTGGCAAATTATGATGATAAGAGTGTAGATATTTTAGATAGAGATCTATCTCCAATTCAAAAGATAAAGACAAATAGTAGAAATGTGGGGATTAAAATATATAAGGACTATTTAGTATTTGCATGTATGGATAGTGATCAAATTTGGGTAATGAAAAAGGAGGTTAAAAAAGAGCCTCTAAAGTGTATTGGTCCAGATGGAAAGCCTATGTATCAAAAGATAGTATCTTTTAAAAAATTTAAAGTATTTGATAATGTAGGTGAAGTTCCGTTTGATGCAATGATTGATAGAAATTTATATGTGGTGGGATTTTTTAATTCTACAAATATTGGAGTATTAAATTTAGATACTTTTGAATATAAAAAGGTGTTTTTAAAGGTAGATAAAAAAAATAGAATTTTAAAGGTGCCTCATTTTGGTTTTTGGAGTATTAGTGGAGATTACTTTTTTATTCCAGCAGTAGGAGATAAAAAGGTTTTTGTTTTTGATAGAAAATTTCACTTAGTAAAGGCAATAGAGGTAGATGGGAATCCTGTATTTACATCTTTGAGTCCAAATAAGAAGTATTTGGCAGTAACTTTTAGTGGAAAAGACTTTCCAAAAGTGCAAATTGTAGATACCAAAGATTTAAAAGTATTAAGAGAGTTTAAATTTGATGGATGGATTTTACATCTAAGATGGTCAAAAAGTCAGCCAGTTTTATATTTTAGTGTAAATACAAAAGATAGAGTAGATGCTTATGATGTAAGTAAGAGTGTGGATGAGTGGAGTAGAGTTGGAAGTTGGAAAGTGCCAAGACCATCTGGTATATTTATCTTTTATAAAAAGTGATTAGAGATGTTAAGAGTTACCAATTTAATTAAGAGTACTTTGGAGCAAAAAAGAGAGAGAAAACTAAATGGCGCTATTGCCATTTGGAACTTTACTAATAGATGTAATTTAGAGTGTAAACATTGTTATAGTTATGCTAAAGCAGATTCTAAAGATTTTCTTTCAACCTCTTTTATAATTTCTAAAATTAAAGAGCTAAAAGAAGGAGGCGTTAAATTTGTAATCTTTTCTGGAGGAGAACCTCTAATAAGGGAAGATATATTTGAGATTGCTCAAGAGATGCATAATAATGGAATTTTTACCTATCTATCTACCAATGGGCTGTTTATTAATAAAAAAAATGTCTCTAAAATTATTGAACACTTTAACTATATTGGTATTAGTATTGATGGAATTGAAGAGGTGCATGATAATTTTAGAGGTATGAGAGGTGCTTTTAAAAAGAGTATTGAGGCTATTAAACTTATAAATAGTAGTGGAGGAAGCGCAGGTATTAGATTTACAATTACAAAAGATACACAAGATTCATTTTATGATATTTTTGAACTTGCTACCAATCTTGGTGTCAACAAACTCTATATTTCTCATTTAGTATATAGTGGTAGAGGGTTAGATAATTTAAAAATGGATATTACAAAAGAGAAAAGAAGAGAATTTGTAGAATATATTATAAAAAGAGCCTTTGAATTTGTAGAGAATAATATAGATTTTGATATTGTTACAGGAAATATGGAGATGGATGCAATTTTGCTCTATAAGGAGTTTAAAAAGAGATATCCTCACTTAGCTGATGATCTATTAGAAAGATTAAAAAATTGGGGAGGAAATAGTGCTGGAAGGAACCTTTTAAATATCAATTATAAAGGAGAAGTAAGACCAGATCCATTTTTTCCTTTTGTAATAGGAGATTTAACAAAAAGTCACTTTAGAGATATTTGGGTCAATAGTGATAATGAGATATTAAAAGCTCTTAGAAAATTTCCAAGAGAGTTAAAAGGAGATTGTCAAAATTGTAAAGCAATATCAATTTGCAATGGAGGAAGCAGAAGTAGAGCATATGCTATTTATGGTGATTTATGGGAGATGGATCCATCATGCTATCTTAGTTTATCAGAAAGGGAGATGAATTTTGGCAGGTAAAGTTTACTTAACAGGGGCAGGTCCTGGAGACAAAGAGCTACTTACTCTAAAAGCTCTAAAAATAATACAAAAAGCAGATGTAATAGTATATGATAGATTGGCAAATAAAGAGATTTTAAAAGAGGCAAAAGAGGGATGTAAATTTATATATGTAGGTAAAGCAGATAGCCATCATACTATTCCTCAAGAAGAGATTAATGAGATTTTATATCAAGAGGCTTTAAAAAATGAGATAGTAGTAAGATTAAAAGGGGGAGATCCATTAGTTTTTGGAAGAGGGGGAGAAGAGGCTTTATATTTAAAAAAGAGAGGAATTAAATTTGAATTTATTCCAGGGATTACTTCAGCAATTGCAGTTCCTGAGTATGCTGGTATTCCAGTAACTCATAGGGGGCTTACTGTATCATTTAGGGTAGTTACGGGACATGAGGCAGCAAAAGAGAAGAGTCAAATTACATGGGAAAATTTTAAAAGTGATGATACGATTATATTTTTAATGGGATTACATCGGTTAGATTTTATTGTAAATAAATTAATTGAGATTGGAAAACCAAAAGATTATCCAATAGCAGTAATTAGCAAAGGAACATGGCCAGATGAAAAGACAGTAATTGGCACTCTTGAAAATATAGTTGAAAAGGCAAAAGGTTTAGAGACACCAGCTTTAATTGTAGTTGGAAGAGTGGTAGAGTTGCATAAAGATTTAAGTTGGTTTGAGAAAAAAGATTAATTTTTTTGACAATTTAAAAAATTTTTGTTTAAAAAATTCAGCTTAATAGTGAAATTTGTTATAATTGTGTCAAATATGAGGAAATAAGGAATGTATGATTTAAAAGATATTCAGCTATTTTCAAAGCTATCGGCTCACTCTTTAAATGAACTAAAAGAGAATGCAATAATTAGAAATTTTAAACCTCAGAGTATCGTCTTTTATGAAGGAGATAAGGGAAAATATCTATATGCTATTTTGGAAGGGATGGTTAAATTATATAAAACCTCTCCAAAGGGGAGCCAGATTCAAATTAATAGATTTGAGGCTCCAGCTGTGGTAGGAGAGTATGCTTGCTTTGAACAGATGCCTTTTCCTGCTACTTGTGAATTTTTAACAGAGGGAAAAGTTGCTATGATACCTTTTGAGTTTATCTATAAGCATCTATCAAATCCAGATTTTTCATTAGAAATAATTAAGTCTCTTACTTCAAAAATAATGGTTTTATCATCTTTGATTCATAAAGAGATAATTTTATCTTCTGAGGCAAAAGTGGCTAAGATGCTTTTAGATAATATTGAGATATTTACTAAATTAAAATATAATGAAGTAGCAGCTATTTTAAATCTAACTCCAGAGACTCTCTCAAGAATATTTAAAAAATTTAAAAGTCAAAAGATTATTGAAGTTGACAAAGATCACAAAATTACTATTTTAAATCCAATGGCTCTTGAGATGACAATCGAGACAAATAAATTAAAAGTATGCACAAATTGTATTGATAGAATAAAGATGATAAAGTAGCCTACAAAGCAGGCTCTTTTGATAATACCTCTTCTTCCCACTCTTGAAATTTAGGAGAAAAGTATTGAATACGTTTCTTTTTAAATTCTCTTGTAGAGTATAACTTATCATACTCTTTAATTTGGCTCTCTTTTGACATCTCTTCAATAATTGATTCGCACTCTTCTTTACTTTGTCCATGCACCATTGCAAAAATATTATAAGGCCAAGATGGGTAGGTAGGTCTTAAATAACAGTGGCTAACTGCTCTATATGAGGCGAAAAGTTCTCCAATTTCTTCTTCTTTTTCTTTTGGGACACTCCATACACTCATAGCATTAGCAACAAAACCGGCTTTTCTGTGATTTAAAATAGCACTAAAGCGCCTCATAATTCCACCCTCTTGCAATCTTTTAGCAATAGCAAAATATTCTTCATAGCTTAAATTCAATCTTTCAATTGAATCTTTAAAGGGTTCTTTAATAATTGGTATATCTTTTTGTAGCTCTCTTATTGCTATAAAATCTTTTGGAGTCAACTTTATATCTTTAAACTCTTTTTTAGAAATTTTCTCTTTTTTTGAAAGAGATTTTGTAGTATCTAATTTTACAGCAATTTTAAACATCTTTTTTGTAGGTAAAATTATCGAATTTTTGGCATTAGTCATTTTTTGTAAATAGAAAATTGTTTTTTCTAAACCAAGTTTTGAATCTGGTGGAGTAGCGATTGTAAACCATAAGTTAAATTTATGATTTCGTTCATAATTATGACTTACTCCTGGATGATGATTTATAATTTTTGCTGCCTCTTCTATTTGAGATGGTTCAACTTCAAAAGCTACAAGAGTTGATTTGTATCCAAGCTT
This sequence comes from Campylobacterota bacterium, assembly GCA_013153675.1. Next base: position 6,803 of record JAADEA010000065.1, on the reverse strand, counting down.
TCTTGTATCAAATATAGCTGAAATCTGGCGTATTATGCCGTTTTCTTTCTCTTTTTTTAAAATTTCTATAACCTTATCTTCACTACTATTTAATCTATTTGCCAACTCTAAAAACGGTCTTTTAGTAAGTGGAAAATTATTTTGTATCTCATATAAAAGCTCTTCACGCATACCTTAACTCTCCATAAAAAATTTTTTTAATAATACACTGTTTCTAATAGAAATTAATTGATAGATGTCAACTTAAAAAATTGATATATATCAACAATATTATAAAACTAAAAAGATATAATAATCCATCCCTAAGGAAATATAGGAGGTTAGAATGGGAATGAATCGTCGTGATTTTTTAAAGAGTTCAGCCGCAGTGGCAGCTGCAAGTGCTGTTGGCATCGCAGTTCCTGAGGAGGCTAAAGCTAAAGCTAAAAAAGGAGAAGAGGGATGGCGCTGGGATAAAGCCGTATGCCGTTTCTGTGGAACAGGATGCGGTATTATGGTTGCAGTTAAAGATGGAAGAATTGTTGCTGTAAAAGGTGACCCAGCAGCTCCTGTAAATAGAGGACTAAACTGTATTAAAGGTTATTTTACTGCTAAAATTATGTATGGGGCAGATAGATTAAAAGTGCCTTTAATGAGAATGAATGAAAAAGGTGAATTTGATAAAAAAGGTAAATTTAAGCCAGTCTCTTGGAAAAGAGCTTTTGATGAGATGGAAAAACAAATTAAAAGAGCTCTAAAAGAGAGTGGACCAGAAGGTGTGGCTGTATTTGGGTCTGGACAATATACTATTATGGAGGGATATGCAGCTCATAAGATGATGAAAGCTGGATTTAGATCTAATGCAATTGACCCAAATGCAAGACACTGTATGGCAAGTGCGGTTGTTGGATTCTATCAAACATTTGGAATCGATGAGCCAAGTGGGTGCTATGATGATATTGAGTTAACAGATACAATTGTATTGTGGGGTCCTAATATGGCTGAGATGCACCCAATTCTTTGGGCAAGATGTACAGATAGAAAGCTATCAGATCCAAATAGAGTAAAAGTAGTTAACTTGTCGACATATCGTCATAGATGTTCAGACTTGGCAGATATAGAAATTATTTTTAGACCTCAAACAGACCTTGCAATTTGGAATTATATTGCTCATGAGATTGTATATAACCATCCAGAAGCAATTGACTGGGATTTTGTGAAAGAACATATTGTATTTACTGTTGGACCAGTTAATCTTGGTTATGGAATGAGAAATCCAAAAAAAGCAAAAGCTCTTGGATATTCTGATAAAGAACTTGAAACTATTCAAAAAGAAGCTAAGAAGAAAGTATCTCCACTTGAAGCACCAGCTCTTGAGCCTTATGGATATAAAGAGGGCGATATTATGGAAAATAAAGGAGGTACTCTAAAACATTGGATTATCTCTTTTGAAGATTATAAAAAATCTCTAAAACCATATACGCTTGATTATGTGGCTAAGTTAGCTAAAGGTGATCCAGATGAGCCTTTAGAGCAATTTAAAGAAAAGTTAAAAAAACTTGCTCAACTATATATTGAGAAAGATAGAAAAGTTGTAAGTTTCTGGACAATGGGTATGAACCAACATACCAGAGGAACTTGGGTAAATACATTAAGTTATAATGTTCACTTCCTACTTAATAAACAAGCAAAACCAGGAAATGGAGCATTCTCTCTAACAGGTCAACCAAGTGCATGTGGTACTGCAAGAGAGGTTGGAACATTTACTCACAGACTTCCAGCAGACTTAATGGTTAAGAACCCTAAACATAGAGCAATTGCAGAGAAGAGATGGAGAATTCCAGAAGGAACAATTAACCCAGTAGGTAAGCAACATATTATGGCAATTCATAGAGGAATTGAGGATGGACTTGTAAAATTTGCATGGGTAAATGTATGTAACCCATATCAAGATAGTGCAAATGCTAACCACTGGTTAAAAGCAGCAAGAGAGAAAGATTGCTTTATTGTAACAAGTGATGGATATCCAGGTATCTCTGCAATGGTTTCTGACCTTGTATTACCAAGTGCAATGATTTATGAAAAATGGGGAGCTTATGGAAATGCTGAGAGAAGAACACAGCATTGGAAGCAACAAGTAGAGCCAGTTGGTGATGCTATGAGTGATACTTGGCAATGGGTAGAGCTATCTAAGAGATTTACTGTAAAAGATCTATGGGGAGAATATAAACCAAGTGGACCAAGAAAGAAACCTCTTCCAAGCGTAATCGAAGCTGCTAAGAAGATGGGTTATAAAGAAGATACTACAATGTATGAAATCCTATTTGCTAATGATGAGGCTAAAAAATATACTATTGATGATCCACTTGTAAAAGATTGGTTAGATAGTGATTCTAAAGGTGATAGCAGAAAAGTTCTTGGAAGTGATGGTAAAGAGTGGAAAGGGTATGGATTCTTTATCCATAAATATCTATTTGAAGAGTATGCATGGTTTGGTAGAGGTCATGGACATGACTTAGCAGACTTTGATACTTACCATAAAGTAAGAGGACTTAAGTGGCCAGTTGTAAATGGTAAAGAGACATTCTGGAGATTTAATGTAAAATATGATCCATATGCAGCAAAAGCAGCTAAAAAAGCTGGATTGAAAGATTTCGCTTTCTATGGACCTCTTGCTAAGAAATTACTATCTGGTAGCTTAACTAAACCAGATCCTAAAAAAGGAAAAACTCCAATTCCAAATAAAGCAAAAATATTTGCAAGACCATATATGGATCCACCAGAAATGCCAGATAAAGAATATGATACATGGCTATGTACTGGTAGGGTGTTAGAGCATTGGCACAGTGGAACAATGACAATGAGGGTTCCAGAGCTATATCGTGCAGTGCCAGAAGCCCTTGTATATATGAATCCAAAAGATGCTAAAGCTAAGGGATTTAAAAGAGGTGATCTAATTTGGGTTGAATCAAGAAGAGGAAAAGTAAAAGCAAGAGTTGAGACTCAAGGAAGAAACCGCCCTCCAAGAGGATTGGTATTTGTTCCTTGGTTTGATGAGAAAGTATTAATTAATAAAGTTACTCTTGATGCAACATGTCCAATGTCTAAACAGACAGACTATAAAAAGTGTGCAGTGAAGTTATATAAAGCATAAAGGTTAAAAAATGGCACAAAAAGAGGTTAAGAAGGGTCAAATTAGCTCACGCCGAAGATTCTTTACAGATATAGCCCACCATGTGGGTTTAGGAGCAATGGGTGTATTGATTTGGAGTGGATATGCTCAAAAGGCGAAGAGCTCTCCTTTGACCCTAAGACCTCCAGCCGCATTGGCTGAAGATGATTTTGTAAAAAAGTGTATTAAGTGTGGACTGTGTAGCGAGGCTTGTAGAAATAGACCTCAAAATATTGATAAAGAGACAGGTAAGCCTAAAGAGCCTACATTAAAAATAGCCAAAGCTCAAGATCCAATAACTATTGGAACGCCATATTTTATTCCAAGGGATGTTCCTTGTTATATGTGTGAGGATATTCCTTGTGTTGTGGCTTGTCCAACGGGAGCACTTGATATTACTAAGGTAACAAACCCAAAAACTGGTGAGCTTGATTTTAGAATGATGGATATGGGTCTTGCAGTAGTAGACCCAAATTCATGTATTGCCTTTTGGGGGCTTCAGTGTGATGCTTGTTATAGAGCATGTCCATTACTTGGCGAAGCTATAAGATTAGAGTTTGATAGAAATGAAAGAACTGGAAAACATGCATTTTTAAAACCAGTAGTTGACAAGGATGCGTGTACAGGATGTGGACTTTGTGAAAAGGCATGTGTAACAGAAAAACCAGCTATTTTTGTATTGCCAAGAGAGATTGCTCTTGGAAAACCTGGTGCTCACTATGTAAAAGGATGGGATAAGAAAGACCAAGGAAGAATCAAAGAGAGGGTTGGAAAAGATATTACCACTCATGATAAGAGGAGCTCAAAATCTCCAGAAGATTATTTAAATAGTAATATGGAGTTTTAGATGAGGTTGAGAAATTATAAATATTTAATATTAAGAAGAATTAGTCAGCTTGGATTGCTCTTTTTATATTTTATGGGCAATTATGCTGGATGGAAAATTTTGCAAGGTGATATCTCAACCTCTCTTTTATTTGGGAAGGTTCCTTTAAGTGATCCTTTTGCTATTTTGCAAATTTTTGCTGCTGGTGCTGTTGTGGCATCTACTACATTAATAGGTGGTCTATTAATTGTATTATTTTATGGAATTATTGGGGGTAGAGCTTTTTGTAGTTGGGTCTGTCCAGTTAATATGGTAACAGATGCTGCTGCATGGCTTAGAAGAAAACTCTTAATCGATAAGATTGAGAGAAAAGTGTGGATTAGTAGAAATGTTCGTTACTATATGATTGTAATTGCCTTAATTGTTTCAGCAATTAGTGGATTAGCAGCCTTTGAAATTATATCCCCTATAACTATTTTAAATAGAGGGGTAATTTTTGGTTTTGGGGCTGGAGTTGGATTGATAGTTGCTATATTTCTATTTGATTTATTTGTTGTTAAAAATGGATGGTGTGGGCATATTTGTCCATTAGGTGGGGTTCACTCTATTATAGGCAAGTATGCTTTAATTAGAGTATGGCACGATAAGGATAAATGTACTCTTTGTATGCATTGTAAAGAGGTTTGTCCTGAAGTGCAAGTTTTAAATATGATTGGAAAAAGAAGTGAAGATGTGACTCAAATAGAGTGTACAAATTGTGGACGCTGTATTGATGTTTGCAATGATGATGCTCTTGGGTTTCATATTAGAAATTTAGCTAAAAGGAGTAGCAATGATTAAAAAAGGATTGGCAATTGCTGCAGTGGCAGCTCTATTTGGTGCCTCTTTGTGGGCTGGAGATGGAACGACAATTAGTGATGAGTCTTTAAGTTTAAGAAAGGCTCCAGTTGAGCAAGAGAAGATTGCTCCTCCAAAAGTTGAATATACAAAGGCAGCTCCTGGAACTGCTAAAAAATTTGAGAGAGCCTATACAAATGCACCTCCATTAATTCCTCACTCAGTAGAGGGATTACTTCCTATTACAAGAAAACATAATGCATGTTTAGATTGTCATATGCCAGATAAGGCAAAAGCAGTTGGTGCGACTCCAATTCCACCTTCTCACTTTACAAAATTTAGACCAGCTACAAAAATTGGAAAAGATGGGAAAGTTATAAAAGAAGGAAAAGCAGTTGCTAACTCAACAGATGTTGTAGTGGTTAAAAAGAAACTTAGTAAATTAAATCCAATTAGATTTAACTGTTCTCAATGTCATGTACCACAATCTAATGCTAAGCCTCTTGTAGATAATACTTTTAAACCAGATTTTAAAGATCCAAAATTAAAGCATAAATCTAATCTAATTCAAGTAATTGATGAGGGAGTAAAATAATTGGCTTCAAGAAGGGAGTTTTTTAGCTCTCTTTTGGGAGCCGCCAAAAGAGAGGATAGTGATATTATCGATGTTGTTAGACCTCCTTATGCAAAAGAAGAGATACTCTTTTTAACTCTTTGCAAAGAGTGCACTTCAAAAAAATGCAAAGATGTTTGTCCAGAAAAGATTATTGTAATTGATGCTAAAGGGGCACCTATTTTAAACTTTTCAAAAAGTGGTTGTACTTTTTGTCAAGAGTGTGCTATTGCATGTGAGGAGGGGGTTTTATCTCTTGAATTAAAAGAGGAGATAAATGCTAAATTTAAAATTGATACTAATTTATGTTTAGCTCATAAAGGTTCTATATGTTTTTCTTGTAAAGAGCCTTGTATTTATGATGCTATATTATTTGTGGGACTTTTTAATCCTGTAATTGATAATGATCTTTGTGTTGGATGTGGTTTTTGCTTAAATAGATGTCCAACAAATGCAATTAGTTATACTCCAACAAAAATTGTTTCCTCTCAAGAGTAATTTTGTTATAATCTGCATAAGATATATTTATATTTAAGGAGGAGAAAAGTGGATAGAGAATTTTTATTAAAATATGCTCCAAAACTAATGGAAAAGGTGGATGAAATTGAGAAAGAGGAGGTTAATGAACTTAGATATCTATTAGTAATTGATGAAAATTATGAAGATATTGATGATGAAGAGTTAGATGTTTTTGATCCTGATCTTTATAACTATTTGGTATATGTAACTCCAAGGGTACAAGAGGCACTTGGAGGAGCTGAAGAGATGGAAAAGATCTCTAAAGAGTTAGAAGAGAAAAATCTATTTAAAAACTTTTTAGCTTCTGAAATAGATCTATATGGTCTTTGGTGTGATAAAGGGGAAGAGGAGGTAGCAAAAAGGCTTCTTAGTTTTTTTGAGGAAAAAGTAAAAAAGGATTAATATGACAAAAAAGTTTTTTTTATTTTTTCTTTTTTCTCTTTGGTTAATAGGAGAGAGTTTATATAATCCTGTTGGAAAATTAAAAACTCATGGATATATAAAAGATATGGAGGTAAGAGGTAAAGAGTTATTAATTGGTAGTGATGCCGGGGAGCTTGAAGTATATGATTTAGATTCAAAAAAGTTAAAATTCAATGTAAAAGTGCCAGATATTAAAGATTTTATGGGTGAGGTAACTCCAGCAAGAGTTTTTGGAGTAGATAGATTTAAAGATAGATATCTATTTTTAAGTGATAGTGGAATAATGGGATATGCAAATTTATGGATATATGAGAATGGGAAAAAGAGCTTAATATTTGATCATAATGCCAAAAGAGCTCTTGTTAAAGCAAGATTAGTAGATAAAGATCATGTATTATATACATATTTAGGGAATGATTTAGCTTTGTTTGATT
>JAADEA010000084.1 GCA_013153675.1 Campylobacterota bacterium | reverse complement strand
TGTTCTAATTTTGGAGCTTTTTCGTAAAAATATTCAAAAATATCCATACTTTTCCTTCTTAAAAGGAAACTTTTTACCATTATTTTATCGTATAAAGGGGCATTTAAAGTTAAAAAAGGGGATATCTTTTGTATAATTCAATCTCAAAATTAGGAGCATAGCGCTTCTTAATATGAAAAAGCCCCATTTTAAGGGCTCTTAAAAAACACCGCTTGCGGTGAGTTCTTTAAAGAAGGGATAGTATGGAAAAAATTAGACTTAAGCTAAAGGCTTATGACCATAGAGTGCTTGATAGGTCTGTAAAGGCTATTGTAGAGGCGGTAAAAAGGACTGGTGCAGAGTTAAGAGGTCCTATACCATTACCGACAAAAATTAGAAGATATACAGTGCTTCGCTCTCCTCATATCAATAAAGATAGTAGAGAGCAATTTGAAATTAGAATCCATTCACGTTTAATAGATATTGTGGCTGTAACGCCAGATACTGTTGATTCTTTAATGAAGCTGGATTTGGCTCCAGAAGTGGAAGTTGAAATCCGCTCAATGGATAAGTAAGGAGTAGGGTATGGAGTTTATTGTAGAAAAAATTGGAACAAGTAGAGTAATATCTATACCAAGCTATCAAGTAACCCTACTAAAGTTGGTTGATGCTAAAGTTTGTGAAGTAAAAGATGGTAAGGCTTTAGTTGCTTATAGCAGTGGTAAGAAATTAAATAAGCCTATTATGGGGCAACAAAAAAAGTATGGATTAAGTAAAGAGTATAATCGTTTTAAAACTCTAAAAGTTGCTGAGGGAACAGAGGTTGGAGATTTAAGTTTTGAACCTCTAAAGAGTGCAAAGGTAATTAAAAGCACTTTTAAATCTAAAGGTAGAGGTTTTACAGGTGTAGTTAAGAGATATGGATTTGCAGGTGGTCCAAGAAGTCATGGATCAAGATTCCATAGAGCACCAGGAAGTATTGGTATGTGTGAATTTCCAGGAAGAGTTCAACCAGGGCAAAAAATGCCAGGGCATTATGGAAATAAAAATGTGACTGTTAAAAATGAAGTTGTCTCTTTTGATGAGGAGAAGGGAATTTTAGTAGTAAAAGGTGCCGTTCCAGGAAGCAATGGTTCAAAAGGTCTAATAAGGATTGTTAAATGAGTAATTTAGTAGTAGTTAAAAGAGAGGATATTCCTCAAGAGCTATTTGATATTAATCCTCATAATTTATATATATATTGCAAAGCTTATGCGGCAAATTTAAGAGCAAATAGTGCAAATACTAAAAACCGCTCTGAGGTAAGCGGTGGAGGTAAAAAGCCTTTTAGACAAAAAGGTGGTGGTAGAGCAAGACAAGGTTCTATTAGAGCTCCTCAATTTAGAGGTGGTGGAGTAGTTTTTGGACCAACGAATAATAAAAACTATACTCAAAAAGTTAATAAAAAACAAAAAAGATTGGCATTTTTATATGCTATTGCACAAAAAGTAGCTCAAGATAAACTTTTTGTGGTAGATAATGTAGAGATAGTATCTGGAAAAACAAAAGATGCAAAAGCTTTTAGAGATCAATTTAATACAAAAGATCTTTTAGTAGTAAAAGATAATATTGATGAGAAGACATTCTTGGCATTTAGAAATTTAAAAGATAGCTATTTAGTAGATCCATCAGAACTAAACCCATATTTGGTGGCAGTTTTTGATGGAGTAGTTTTTGAGAAATCTGTTTGGGAAAATTTATTAAAGTGAGTTGAGAATGGCGGATATAACAGATATTAAAGCAATAATTTATACAGAAAAGAGTTTGCAGTTACAAGAAGAGGGTGTAATTGTTGTTCAAACAACTCCAAGAGTTACTAAAAACTCTCTAAAAGAGATCTTTAGAGAGTATTTTGGAATTAAACCTTTAAAAGTAAACTCTATGAGAGTTAAGGGAAAAAGAAAGAGATTTAAAGGGATTGAAGGGAAGCGCCCAGATTTTAAAAAGTTTTATGTAAAGCTTCCAGAAGATGCAAAAATTGAAAGCCTGAGCGTATAAGGGGAAAGATATGGCGATAAAAACATTTAAACCGTATACTCCATCTCGCCGTTTTATGAGCGTATTAGATAGTAGTGATATTACTTCAAAACCAACTGTTAGAAGATTATTAGTTAAGCTTCCTGTAAAAGCAGGGCGCAATAATCAAGGAAGAATCACTTCTCGCCATAAAGAGGGAGGTGCTAAGAAGTTATATAGAATTATAGATTTTAAAAGAAATAAATTTAAAGTGCCAGGAATTGTGGCGACAATTGAATATGATCCATATAGAAATTGTAGAATCTCTTTAATTAAATATTTAGATGGAGATAAAAGATATATTCTTCAACCAAAAGGTCTAAAGGTTGGAGATAGAATTATTGCTGATGAAGCTGGCGTTGATATTAAGCCAGGAAATGCAATGAAGTTAAAAAATATTCCAGTTGGAACAATAGTTCATAATATTGAGATGAATCCTGGACAAGGTGGAAAGATAGCAAGAAGTGCAGGAAGCTATGCTCAAATTATGGGTAGAGATGGTAAATATGTAGCTCTTAGATTACCATCTGGAGAGATGAGATATATCCTTGGTGAATGTATGGCTACAATTGGTAGCGTTGGAAATGAGGAGTATGCCAATATTGTAATTGGTAAAGCTGGTAGAAATAGATATAGAGGTATTAGACCTCAAACAAGAGGATCTGCAATGAACCCAATTGATCACCCACATGGTGGAGGGGAAGGAAAAACAGGTCCTGGTAGACATCCAGTAACTCCTTGGGGTATGCCAACTAAAGGTTATAAGACAAGAGGTAAAAAACAAAGTGATAAATATATAATCTCAAGAAGAAAGAAAAAGTAAGGGGTTAATATGCCAAGATCTATAAAAAAAGGTCCTTTTGTCGATGATCACTTAATGAAAAAAGTGCTCAAGGCAAAAGAGGAAGGCTCAACAAAGCCTATTAAGACATGGTCAAGACGCTCAATGATTGTACCTGAGATGATTGGGCTAACTATAAATGTACATAATGGAAGACAATTTGTGCCTGTTTTTATTACTGAAAATCATGTTGGATATAAATTGGGAGAGTTTGCTCCAACAAGAACATTCCGCGGGCATAAAGGAAGTGTACAAAAAAAGGTTGGTAAATGAGTAGGGCTATATTGAGATTTGTAAGAGTATCTCCAATTAAAGCGAGATTGGTAGCAAGAGAGATTCAAGGAATGAATGCTGAAGAGGCTCTTGCAGCACTTGAGTTTATGCCAAATAAGGCTGCAAGAATTATTTCTAAAGTGGTAGCATCAGCAGTTGCAAATGGTGATTATGAGCCAAATGAGGTTGTAATTAAATCTTGTAGAGTTGATCGTGCCGCTTATTTAAAACGCTGGAGACCAAGAGCAAGAGGAATGGCAACAAGAATCTTAAAGCCTACATCCCATATTTATGTAGAAGTTGAGCCTGCAGAGGCTAAAGATAAAAGAAAGGAAGCTTAAAGATGGGTCAAAAAGTAAATCCAATAGGTTTGCGTCTTGGAATCAATAGAAATTGGGATTCAAGATGGTTTCCAGCAAAAGATAGAGCGGCTAAGTTTTTAGAAGAGGATCAAAGAATTAGGGACTTTATTAAAAAAGAGTTATATTTTGCAGGAATTAGTAATATTATTATTGAAAGAACTCTAAAGAAAGTAAGAATTACAATTGTATCAGCAAGACCAGGGGTAATTATTGGTAAAAAAGGTGCTGATATAGAAAATCTTAAAGCAAAACTTCAAAAGATATTTAATAAAGAGATCTCTATTAATATTAAAGAAGAGAAGAGACCTCTTTCTTCAGCTCAACTTGTGGCTGAGAATGTTGCTCAGCAAATTGAAAGAAGGGTAGCTTTTAGAAGAGCTATGAAAAAGGCTATTCAAGGAGCTATTAAGCAAGGAGCAAAAGGAATTAAGATAGCTGTATCTGGTCGTCTTGGTGGTGCTGAGATGGCAAGAACTGAGTGGTATCTTGAAGGAAGAGTGCCTCTTCATACACTAAGAGCGAAAATTGATTATGGTTTTGCTGAAGCATTGACAACTTATGGAAATATTGGTGTTAAAGTATGGATCTTTAAAGGTGAAGTGCTTCAAAAAGGAATTCAGCCAGAGCCTCAAGAGAGAAGAGGAAAAAGAAGAGGTAGAAAGAGAGGTGAATAGCCATGTTGATGCCAAAAAGAACTAAATGGAGAAAACAACAAAAAGGTCGCAATCGCGGCAAATCTTATAGAGGTAATAAGATTGCATTTGGTGAATTTGCAATTAAAGCCGTTGAGGCTGGAAGAATTGATTCAAGACAAATTGAAGCTGCAAGGGTAGCAATTAACCGTCGCTTAAGCAGAACGGGAAAAATTTGGATTAGAGTATTTCCAGATAAGCCTCTTACTAAAAAACCTCTTGAGACAAGGATGGGTAAAGGTAAAGGAGGCGTTGAAAAGTGGGTTATGAATATTAAACCAGGAAGAATTCTTTTTGAACTTGCTGGCGTTAAAGAGGATTTGGCAAGAGAGGCATTGAAGCTTGCTTGCTATAAGCTTCCTTTTAAAACAAAAATAATTTCAAGGGAAGAGAGCAATGAAATATACTGAGATTAAAGATAAAAGTTTAAAAGAGTTGCATGAGTTATTAAAAGAGAAAAAGATGGAGCTTTTTACCCTTAGAGTAAAATTAAAAACTATGCAGCTTCAAAATACATCTGAGCTTAGAAAAGTAAGAAAAGATATTGCAAGAATTAAAACAGCAATAACTGCTGCTATGAAGCAGCAAGAAAAGGGTGAATAATGCCAAAAAGAGTGATTCAAGGAAAAGTTATTAAAAAAGCAGGAGATAAGACTGCTACTGTCTTGGTTGAGAGAAAAGTTATGCATCCAAGATATCATAAGACTGTAAAGAAATTTAAAAAATATTTGATTCATGATGAGAATAATGAGACAAGGATTGGAGATATTGTTAGTGCAATTGAGTGCCGTCCAATCTCTAAAAGGAAATCTTTCCGTCTCACAACAATTATTGAGAGAGGAGAGGGACAATGATTCAAAGTTTTACAAGATTAAATGTAGCCGATAATAGCGGCGCAAAAGAGATTATGTGTATTAAAGTTTTAGGTGGTTCTAAAAGACGCTATGCAAGTGTTGGAGATATTATTGTAGCTTCTGTTAAGAAGGCTTTACCAAATGGAAGAGTTAAAAAAGGTAAAGTAGTAAAGGCAGTAGTAGTTAGAACTAAAAAAGAGATTCAAAGAGAAAATGGCTCTTTAATTAGATTTGATGATAATGCAGCTGTAATTGTAGATGATAAAAAAGAGCCAATTGGAACAAGGATTTTTGGTCCAGTAGCAAGAGAGATTAGATATGCTGGTTTTATGAAAATTGTTTCTTTGGCACCGGAGGTGTGGTAATGGCAAATAAGAAGTTTAAGATTAAAAAGGGCGATATTGTTAAAATTATCGCTGGAAATGATAAAGGTAAAGAGGGAAAAGTTTTAAGGGTTATCCCTAAAAAAGATGCTGTAATTGTTGAGGGTTGTAAAAAGGCTAAAAAGGCTGTGAAGCCGTCTGAGGATAGAAAAGAGGGCGGTTTCATTGAAATAGAAATGCCTATTCATATCTCAAATGTAAAAAAAGTTGAGGGCTGAATATGAACAGATTAAAAGAGAAATATAAAAAAATTGCACCAGAGCTCCAAAAAGAGCTTGAGATTAAGAATGTAATGGATATCCCTCGCATTGAGAAGGTAATTATTAGTGTTGGTGCAGGTAGAGAGGGAAAAGATACAAAATTAATTCAAAATATGGCTGATACAATCTCTTTGATTGCTGGTCAAAGAGCAGTTATTACTAAAGCTAAAAAATCTGTTGCAGGATTTAAGGCAAGAGAGGGTCAGCCAAGTGGTATTAAAGTAACTTTAAGAGGCGATATGATGTATAACTTTCTTGATAAACTTATCTCTATTGCTCTACCAAGAGTAAAAGACTTTAGAGGTTTATCAAGAAAAGGTTTTGATGGAAGAGGGAACTATAACTTTGGTTTGGATGAGCAATTAATGTTCCCAGAAGTAGATTATGATTTTATTATGAAGACTCATGGAATGAATATTACTATTGTAACAACTACTGATAGTGATAAAGAGGCATTTGCTCTATTAGAAAAACTTGGAATGCCTTTTGCGAAAGGGAGAAAATAATGGCTAAAAAGAGTATGATTGCAAAGGCAAAGAGAAAGCCTAAGTTTAAGGTAAGAGCTTATACTCGCTGCTCTTTGTGTGGTAGACCGCACTCTGTTTACAGAGATTTTGGTATTTGTAGAATTTGTTTAAGAAAACTTGCCTCTGAGGGCAAAATTCCTGGTATGCGTAAAGCAAGCTGGTAGTTAAGGAGTAAGAGATGATGACAGATATTATTGCTGATTCATTAACAAGAATTAGAAATGCAGCTATGAGAAAGCTGGAGACTACCGAGCTTCTTTACTCTAAAACAATAGAGGCAATAGTTTCAATATTTGCTGATAAAGGTTATATTGAAAGTTATAGTGTAGAAGATCTTGGGAATAATAAAAAGATTATTAAAGTTGTATTAAAGTATGATGAAAATGGCAAAAGCCCAATAAATGAAATTAAAAGAATCTCTAAGCCTGGAAGAAGGGTTTATAGAGGTAAAGAAGATATCAAAAGATTTAAGAATGGATATGGAACTTTAATAGTTTCAACGAGCAAGGGTATTTTGCCAAATGATGTAGCCTACAAAGAGAATGTAGGTGGTGAAGTAATTTGTAGTATTTGGTAAGGGAGGATAGAATGTCAAGAATAGGTAAACAACCTGTTACCATCCCTGCCGGAATAGAAGTTAAGGTAGATGGTACAGCTATTATTGCAAAAAAAGGTAATTTAGAAAAGCGTCTTGAAACTTTTGGACGCGTTGAAGTTGAAATTGATGGAAATATGGTAAAATTCAAAAGAGTAGGAGATAATAAACAAGCTTCTGCTTATTGGGGAACATATAGATCTTTATTTAATAATATCTTAATAGGTTTAGATAAAGGGTTTGTTAAAAAACTCGAAATTAATGGAGTTGGTTATCGTGCAAATGTAAATGGTAAAAAGTTGGAGATGCAGCTTGGTTTTTCACATCCAATTGTTTATGAGATTCCAGATGGAATTGATATTAAGGTAGATAAAAATATTATTACTGTAAGCGGAACAGATAAACAACAAGTTGGTCAAGTTGCAGCAGAGATTAGAGCATTCCGTCCGCCTGAGCCATATAAGGGTAAAGGAATTAAATATACTGATGAGGTTATCATTAGAAAAGCTGGTAAAGCAGCTGGTAAGTAAGGAGTATTGAGATGCTAAAGAGTGTATTAGAAGATAAAAAGAGACGTCGCCTTCAAAGAAAAAAGAGAATTAGAGGCAAAATAAGCGGAACTGCTGCTAAGCCAAGAGTAACTATTTATAAGTCTAATAGACATATCTATGCTCAAGCAATAGATGATACTAAAGGACATACATTAGCATATAGCGATGGTAAAAAGCTTGGATTAAAGGCTAACAAAGATGCTGCTAAAAAGGTAGGTGAAGATTTAGCAGCAAAATTAAAAGAGTTAAAGATTGAGACTATCGTATTTGATAGAAATGGATATTTATATCATGGTGTAGTTGCTGCTTTTGCAGACTCTTTAAGAGAAAATGGTATTAAATTTTAAGGAAGTGGCATGGAAATGAGTAATATTGGAAATATTAATAGAGAAGAATTTGAAGAGATAGTTGTAAATATTGGTAGAGTAACTAAAGTGGTAAAAGGTGGTAGAAGATTTAGATTTACTGCTTTAGTTGTAGTTGGAAATAGAAAAGGTATTGTTGGTTATGGTTATGGAAAGGCAAAAGAGGTTCCTGATGCTATTAAAAAGGCAATAGATGATGCCTTTAAAAATCTTGTTAAGATAAATATTAAAGGAACTACTATTGCTCATGATATTGAGCATAAATATAATGCAAGTAAGATTATTTTAAAGCCAGCAGCAGAGGGTACAGGAATGATTGCTGGAGGTGCAGCACGTCCTGTAATAGAGCTTGTTGGAATTAAAGATATTATTGCAAAATCAATTGGATCAAATAATCCAAATAATTTGGTAAGATGTACAATTGAGGCACTAAAAAGAATTAAGGGATAAGGAGCTATTATGGGATTGGAACAACTTAAACCAGCTCCAGGTTCTGTTCATAAAAAAAAGAGAGTAGGGCGTGGGCAAGGATCTGGAACAGGAAAGACTGCTGGACGTGGTCAAAAAGGACAAAAGTCAAGAGCAGGATATAAAAGAAAGAGAGGATTTGAAGGTGGTCAAATGCCTCTTGCAAAAAGACTTCCAAAGGTTGGATTTAAGTCAAGGGTTCAAAAGCCAGTGGCAATTAATGTAGATAAAGTTGTAAAAATTACTGAGTTAGAAGAGATTACATTAGAGACTATTAGAGGTGTTTATAAACTTAGTAAAAATGTAACAAAAGTAAAACTTATTGGCAAAGGTGCCAAAGAGTTGGCAGCTAAAATTAAGGATGAAGCTGTAACTACAAGTAGGAAGTAGTGATGAAAAATCCATTAGTTCAAAAAATAATGATCACTCTTGGCTTTCTTTTTGCCTATAGGGTATTGGCATATGTGCCAGTTCCCGGAGTTGATTTAGAAGTAATAAAACAATTTTTCGATAAAAATGCAAATAATGCCCTGGGGCTTGCTAATATGTTTAGTGGAAATGCTCTTCAAAGGCTTAGTATTATCTCGTTGGGTGTAATGCCATATATTACTGCTTCAATTATTATGGAGCTTTTAGCAGCAACCTTTCCAGCTCTTGGACAGATGAAAAAAGAGAGAGATGGAATGGTTAAATATATGCAAATTATTAGATATACCACTATCTTAATTACTATTATTCAAGCCTTTGGAGTATCTATTGGATTACAATCAATGACGGGAGCTCACGGGCAAAGTGCTGTTACAATAGATTCTATGACCTTTATTACTTTGGCAGTCTTTTCTATGTTGACTGGAACAATGCTTTTAATGTGGTTTGGTGAACAAATTACTCAAAGAGGTATTGGAAATGGTATCTCTTTAATTATCTTTGCTGGAATTGTATCTGGTATACCTGCTGCTATAAATAATACTATTGCGGCGGTAAATTCTGGATCGATGAGCTTTTTAAAAGTTTTGGTTATTTTTGCAATAATGATAGCTACTATATTAATAATTATTTATGTGGAGCTTGGAGAGAGAAGAATCCCAATCTCTTATTCAAGAAAAACAATTATGCAAAATCAGCATAAAAGAGTGATGAACTATATTCCAGTAAGGGTAAATTTATCAGGAGTTATACCTCCAATTTTTGCAAGTGCTATTTTAATGTTTCCATTAACTTTAATTAAAGCCACTTCAAATCCAATTCTTTTATCTATTGCTGATGCTCTAACTCCTGGTGGATGGTTATATAATTTGCTTCTTTTTGCATTGGTTGTATTCTTTTCATTCTTTTATGCATCAATTGCATTTAATGCAAAGGATATTGCTGATAATTTAAAAAGACAAGGTGGTTTTATTCCAGGAATTAGACCAGGGGAGCAGACAGTTCAATTTTTAAATGATGTAGCGAGTAAATTGACATTTTGGGGTGCTTTATATTTAGCAACTATCTCTACCTTACCTTTTATCTTGATTAATAAACTTGGAGCAACTTTCTATTTTGGAGGAACTGCCGTATTGATTGTTGTTCAAGTTGCGTTAGATACAATGAGAAAGATTGAGGCTCAAAGAACAATGAATCAATATCAAATTTTAAGTGCGACAGGTTTTTAATGGCAATACCCATTAGAAAACCAAAAGAGATTGAAAAATTAAGAGTTGCCGGCAAAGCTGTCGGCAAAACTCTTGAATTTTTAAAGGGTTTTATAAAACCTGGTGTGAGTCTCATTGAAATTGATCAAGCGGCAGAAGAGTATCTTCGCTCTTTAGGAGCTGAGCCATCTTTTAAAGGACTTTATGGATTTCCAGCCTCTATTTGTACCTCTGTTAATGAAGTTATTATTCATGGAATACCTACTGATTATAAATTAAAAGAGGGTGATATAATTGGGCTTGATATTGGAAGTAAGATTGATGGATATTATGGAGATGGAGCTATAACTATAGGGGTAGGAGAGATATCTAATATAGATCAAAAGCTTATAGATGTTTCTAAAGAGGCTTTATATAGAGCAATTGATGCTATAAAGCCAGGACTTAGGTTTAAAGAGTTAAGTTATATTATTGAAGAGACAATTAAAGAAGCAGGTTTTGTTCCATTGAGAGATTATTGTGGTCATGGTATTGGTAAAAAGCCTCATGAAGAGCCAAATATATTAAATTATGTAGAGGGATCTCCAAAAAATGGTCCAAAAATAAAAAATGGAATGGTTTTTTGCTTAGAGCCAATGGTTTGTCAAAAGAGTGGCACTCCTAAATTATTGGAAGATAATTGGAGTGTAGTAAGCGAAGATGGGTTAAGAACGAGCCATTATGAACATCAAGTAGCTGTAATTAATGGAAAAGCAGAAATTTTAACATTACCATAAGGGAGGAGAAATGGCAAAAGGCGATGTAATTGAAGTTGATGGAAAAGTAATTGAAGCGTTACCAAATGCTACTTTTAAAGTAGAGTTGGAAAATGGTCATGTAGTATTATGCCATATTGCCGGTAAGATGAGAATGCATTATATTAGGATTATGCCTGGTGATAAGGTAAAAGTGGAACTTAGTCCCTATAGTTTAGATAAGGGAAGAATAACTTTTAGGTATAAATAAGCAAATTTTAGATAAAATTGGCACCCCAAATTATTGGGTTTTCTGTGTGAAGAGCCTTTGTATAAATGCACCACTTATACAAGGGCTGGATAGTTTAGACTCAACTATCCACACACTATTAGGTGCAATTTCTTTTTTGGAGAAGATAATGAAAGTTAGACCATCGGTAAAGAAGATTTGTGATGATTGCAAAATCATTAGAAGAAAAGGTGTTGTAAGAGTAATTTGTAAAAATCCAAAACATAAACAAAGACAAGGATAGACATGGCACGTATTGCAGGTGTTGATTTACCAAAAAATAAGAGAATTGAGTATGCTTTGCCATATATCTATGGTATTGGTTTAGCTACATCAAGAAAAATTTTGGATGCTACTGGTATTAGTTATGATAAGAGAGTTTATGAGTTAACAGAAGCAGAAATTGCTACTATTCGTAAAGAGATTCAAGAAAATTATGTGGTAGAGGGAGACCTTAGAAAAAAGGTTATGATGGATATTAAAGCTTTAATGGATCTTGGAAATTATAGAGGTCTTAGACATAGAAAGGGTCTTCCTGTACGTGGTCAAAGAACAAAAACTAATGCAAGAACCCGCAAGGGTAAAAGAAAAACTGTAGGTTCAGCAAAATAGGAGTGGTAGAAGATGGCAAAAAAGAAAAAGATTAAAAAGCAAGTTGCAAAGGGAGTTGTATATATTGCAGCAACTTTTAATAATACAGTTGTAACTGTAACTGATGAGATGGGTAATGTATTAACTTGGAGCAGTGCAGGAGCTCTTGGATTTAAGGGTAGTAAAAAATCTACTCCATATGCTGCTCAACAAGCTGTAGAAGATGCTATGGCAAAAGCAAAAGAGTATGGAATTAAAGAGGTAGGAATTAAGGTGCAAGGTCCTGGACCTGGTAGAGAAACTGCTATTAAGAGTGTAGGAGCGGTGGAAGGAATTAGAGTAATTTTCTTTAAAGATATAACTCCACTTCCACATAATGGTTGTCGCCCACGTAAAAAGAGAAGAGTATAATTTATAAATTTAAATTAAAAAGGTAGGGAAAATGGCAAGATATACTGGTCCAAGAGAAAAAATTGAAAGAAGATTAGGAGTAGATTTAGGGTTGAAGGGTGAGCGTAGATTAGCTGGTAAGAGTGCCCTTCAAAAAAGACCCTATCCTCCAGGACAGCATGGACAAAGACGTGCAAAAATTAGTGAATATGGAATGCAATTAAGAGAGAAGCAAAAAGCTAAATTTATGTATGGTGTGGCTGAGAAGCAATTTAGAAATCTTTTTAGAGAAGCTGCAAGAAGAGAGGGAAATACAGGAGAGGTATTAATTCAGCTTCTTGAACAAAGACTTGATAATGTAGTTTATAGAATGGGATTTGCAACAACAAGAGCTTTTGCAAGACAGCTTGTAACTCATGGACATATTTTAGTAGATGGAAAAAGAGTAAATATTCCATCTTATAGAGTAAAACCTGGACAAAAAATTGAAATTAGAGAAAAGAGTAAGAAAAACCCTCAAATATTACGCTCAATCGAGCTTACTAATCAAACTGGAATTGTTGAGTGGGTTGATGTAGATAAAGATAAACTTTTTGGTATCTTTACAAGAATTCCAGAGCGTGAAGAGGTAAAAATTCCTGTAAATGAGCGTTTCATTGTAGAGCTATATTCTAAATAATAGTAGCAAAGGCGATTGATATGAAAAAGATTAAAACAACACCCTTTGTTCCTAATGAGGTTAAGGTAGAAGAGGTAAGTGAAAATAGAGCAAAAATTATTGCTTTTCCTTTTGAGAGTGGATATGCAATTACTTTGGCTCATCCTCTTCGTCGCCTTTTGCTTGGAAGTTCTGTGGGGTATGCTCCTATCTCTATTAAAATTGAAGGGGCTGCCCATGAGTTTGATTCAATTAGAGGAATGAAAGAGGATATTGCTCAATTTATTATAAATTTAAAAAATATAAGATTTAAGATAAAAGATGATCTTGATAGAGCAGTAGTAAGTTATAGTTTTAAAGGTCCTATGGAGATTAAATCTTCAGACCTTGTTAATGACAAAGTAGATGTTATAAAAGAGGATATAGTTGTTGCCTCTTTAAATGAAGATGGTGAGTTAAATTTTACTTTAGAGATTACTAAAGGGCTTGGATATGTTCCAAGTGAAGAGTTAAGAGAAGAGGTGGCAGCTGGTGCTATTGCATTGGATGCTTTCTTTACTCCAGTAAAGAGGGCTACTTACCAAATTGAAAATGTATTAGTGGAAGATAATCCAAATTATGAGAGGATTGTATTTGATATTGAAACAGATGGACAAATTACTCCAGTTGACGCCTTTAAAAATGCTTTAGAGGTAATGAGTAAGCAGTTATCTGTATTTGGAAATATTTTTGATTTGGATTTAGATAGCGTAAAGGGTGGAGATAGCGCTAAGGCAAATGAGCTAAAACCTTTCTTAATTCCTATTGATACATTAGGACTTAGTGTTAGAAGTTATAACTCTTTAGATAGAGCTGGAATAAAATATTTAGGTGAACTTGTATTAATGAAAGAGAGCGAGATTAAAAATATTAAAAATTTAGGTAAAAAATCTTTTGATGAGATTAAAGAGATGCTCGCAAAACATGGTTTTGGAGAAGATTTTGAAATCTCTCCAGAGTTAGAAAAGGCTCTTAGAGCCAAACTTGAAGAATTAAAAGCATAAAGGATAGACGATGAGGCATAAGCATGGATATAGAAAACTTGGCAGAACCTCTTCTCATCGTGCTGCTTTGTTAAAAAATTTAGCAATTGCTTTAACTGAGCATGAGAGAATTGAGACAACTTTGCCAAAGGCAAAAGAGTTAAGAAAATATTATGAAAGATTAATTACAAGAGCAAGAAAGGGTGATTTTAATGCCCATAGGGCAGTATTTGCTAAATTGCAGCATAAAAAAGCTACTAAGAAATTAGTAGAAGAGATTGCTCCAAGATATAGCGAAAGAAAAGGTGGATATACCAGAATTATTAAAACAAGATTTAGAAGAGGTGATGCTGCTGAAATGGCAATTATTGAATTAGTTTAAGGTGCCTTTTGGCACTTTATC